>DAINNP010000014.1:0-14808 GCA_036735785.1 Rhodoferax sp.
ATTGACCCTTGTGCAAAAAATTGTTGCAACTTTGCTGGAGCGGCTGACGACTTACGTGTTTCCTGCCATCGCGCTCACGCTCACGCTTGGTTTGTTTTTTTTGGGGGATCATGGTCGCTCCATTAAAGAGGGGCGTCTCCTCAGTATTAAGGTCTGGGAGCAGTCAGACTCTGGCCTCATTGAGAGCGCCGAGCCTCCGTTGAGCCGCTTGACCTTCGTGGGTGAGTCAACTTCTGTAGAAACACGCCGTTCTATTGCACCTTTTTGGTTGGAGTTCGTGATTCCGAAGTCCAAAGATGGACAGGCCTCACTGATTGAGTTTCCTTCACGTCATTCAATGGGGGTGACGTGCTGGGACACCACGACCGGACTGCGACTTGGCACTGGCGATCACCGCGACGTCCAAGGCATGATTGCGAGCAGTCGAGCCGGGTTTTCGCTTGAGATAGCGCCCACACTGCACAGTCCGGTTGTGCTTTGTCGATCGAGCTTCCGGGGACCTGCAAAAATTTCTGCAAGATTGTGGACTGCTAACGATTTGAGCCGGGCCCAACTGTCGCATCGCAATATGGGGGTGGTGATCGAAGCAGCGATCGGTGTTTTGGCTGTGTTCATGCTCCTCACCGCGTTTGTCAACTCAAGCGCTCTGTATCTTGCATTCGTCGGGGGGTTGATCCTCAACATGAGGATGGCTTCGCTATCGGTGGGAACGGATTTCCATTTCTTGGGAATGGCAGTTCCAGTTGAGTACCTGATTCCGATGCGGCAATGGACGCTCTGCCTGTACTTCGCAAATACTGTGGGTTTGTTTTACCTACTTTTCAAACAAGAGCTCAGTATGGTCAAAGTGAAATGGCCTTTGACTGTGCTCTACCTTCAGTCGCTTATTTTTTTGATGTTGGCGCCCTTGGTGCCTTACGAGAGCTTGCTCCCGCCACTTTGGGGTGCAACTGCTCTCGGAATCGTCGTGATTTCTGCCTACGTGTATCAAATTTTGCGCAAGACCCATTCGAGGGTGGCCGCTTGGTATGGTGCATCTATTTTCTTGACATTGATCGCGACACTGAACGAAGTTTTCATTGCTGCTACGGGACAGCGCATTTTTGAGTATGGTCTCAACAGCGTGACAGCTGCGATAGGTTCAGCACTTCTTGCATCCGCTGCAGTCGCAGAACATATGCGAACACATCGGTTGCAAAATTTGCGTGCTCAACGGTTGTTGGAGGCGGCATATCAGGACTCACCTATCGGGTTGTTCTCCGTAACCTATGGGACACAGATTTCTAAAACGAACCCTGCGTTTGAGTCGATGGTTGGATCTTTGGTCGGCGCACGGAGGTCGGATCTCTCTGATTTATTCGACCGCGATGTGCAGAATCGTATTTCATCATTGCGATGTGCGAGCCAGGGTGGCGTGCTGGAGTTACAAACCTCCATCAGGTCGAGAGACCTCAATGAGATCAAATGGTTCTCTTTGCGAGCGTCCACGGCCGACGGCACGATTGTTGAGTGCTCGCTACAAGATATTACGACTCAAGTCTCCGCGACCGAGCGGCTCGAATACTTGGCCAGCCACGACCCGTTGACAAGTTGCTTGAACTTGCGAGGGTTAATTCAAGAAACTGAGCGTGTGGCTCAGCGTCCATGTGGGCTTGCTTATTTTGATTTGGACCGTTTTAAACTGATCAATGATTTGTATGGGCATAGCGCGGGTGATCAAGTGCTCACCCAAGTGACCGAGCGCATGCGTGGGGTGTTGCACCACACTGATGTTTTGGCTCGTATCGGGGGAGATGAGTTTGTGATCGTCTTTTTCGAAGGTGATATCGGCACGTGCGAAGCCAAATGCAACACTATTTCAACGCTCGTAGCCTCGTCGCCCTTTCAGATCGAAACGCAAAGTTTTGAACTGGACATCTCCGCAGGGTTGGTGGCTACAGACCGGTTCAAATCGACTGATTTGAAAGGATTGGTTTCTGCAGCAGACATGCTCTGTCGTATGGCCAAGAAGAGGCCTCGTCAACACATGGTGGTGATGAAATCAGATGACCGATTCTTGCAGCAGCACCAAGATGAATTGGAGTTGATCAATTGTCTGGAGCGTGGTGAAACACCTGAAGGTTTGTTCCTCGTAATGCAGCCTGAGATTTCTTTCAGTCGCCCTTTTGACTCGTTAAATTTTGAAGTGCTGGTTCGGTTGCGCAAGGCCAATGGCGATGTAGTGCCTGCCGGTACGATTATTGAAGCCGCAGAGGCTCACGGCAAGACTGCCATTATTGACCGCTGGGTTGTGGGGACTACCGTGCGATGGTTAGAGGCGCATGCCCACCAACTTATAACCACCCGATTTGTCGGAGTAAATCTGTCGGGTGGTTCGTTGAATGACGAAGCTTTTACACAAGAGCTTTTTGCTCTATTTGAGCAACACCCGGTTGCCCTCGAAAAGCTCTGTATCGAGATCACTGAAACTGTCGCCATCACCGATATGAGAAAGATGCAGCACTTTATCGATCGTGTGCGAGCAATGGGCGGGAAAGTCGCACTTGATGATTTTGGTGCTGGGTACTCGTCCTTTGGATATTTGAAGGAGTTGTCAGTTGACTCCTTGAAACTTGACGGCTCCTTGGTGCGTAATGCTGTTCAACTTCATGCTGGTCAAGCGATCATTGTGGCGATTGGTGGTTTGGTTCGTAATCTTGGAATGAAATCGGTTGGTGAATTTGCCGAAGATCTTCCCACCATCAAAGTGCTCTTTGACGCGGGTATTGATTACGCGCAAGGTTACGGAATCAGTAGACCCGTAACACCAGAGCAAATCCTCGCTGCTTCGAGTGGGGCAGATTTCATTCAAGATGAGGCAATCCGAGCCTTCTTTGAGTCTATTCAAGAGAATGAGTCGGCCTCGATGCCATTGTTTCGCGATTCGCGTCGCGATTAACCTAAGGGCAACCGCCTGGGGTTACCGCCGATCGCTTTGACCGCTTTTACTCATCGACCTAGGTTGACTGCAGCACCTGAAGTAACTGCTGTGTTCAACGAGAGATGCGGCGGAGTGACATGCGGGTCTGGGCACATCCACAGTTTGTCTGACAAATTTTTCGCGCCGGAGACATCGATATCGGGATGAATTTGCTCGAAGAAGAAGTCCGTATGTGGATGTTCTGCCCCAACGTAGATATCGCGGGCCCGTGCCGGGGCAAGGTACATCACCCGATGCGGTAAGCCGCCAGTGAAGGTCATTGGGTAAAACGCACCTTCTTCGCCGACGTCGGTGAAAAGAAGACTTTCGTAGATGCGGTCGACGGGTCTACGACCTGTCGCCATCATCAAGTCCACCTGTTGAGCAAGACAGTACCGGTGAAACGCCTTGAACAACGCAGCTCTGACCAAGGACGACCCTGTTGTCCCTTTGATACACAGTCTCGTCGATTCGACCATGCGCTGGCCGCGGAACTCTGCTGACAGGCGTAAAGACTTCTGCAGCGGCAACGGCTCCATCACATTGGAATGCGTCCGCAAAGTACCAAGAACGGAGCCATCGAGTTTGGAGGTGGCCACAAACACTTCGCACCCGTAGGCAAAGTCAGCGGCTTCCGGCTCTCGCAGTTTTGCACCCAATTCAGGAAGGTGTTTGCCGTAGGAGGCTGCGCGCAGTTGGATGACGCCATCCAGCTGGGCCTCGGTAGCAATTTCTACCTTGAACGGCAACAATTCGGTTCGTGCAACCGCTGCTTGAATTCTCTCTACCAGAGCCATGACAACCTCCTTCCAATGAATGACTGAAGATCTCAGTCTAGGGTTGCTACCTAGTTCTGGCCGCTGAATAAAGCAGGATTTAGCCGGCTATTTCTGCATCAAAAATACTTAAATCCTTACTTTGGGTTATGAATTTGGTGTTTTAACTGGTGGTGCGGTTACGTGCGAGGGGTGGGTTTTTGGCGAAGTAGCCTTCAATGCCACGCATCAGCGCATCGGCGAGGCGGTTCTGGTATTCGTCGCTGTTGAGTTTGACCTCTTCGCTGGGGTTGCTGATGAACGCAGCTTCCACAAGCACACTGGGGATGTCAGGTGCCTTGAGTACTGCAAACGCAGCTTGTTCGACCTTGGGTTTGTGCAGCTTGCCGACCCGTTTGATCTCGCCCAACAGGTTGCCGCCGAGTTTCAGGCTGTCATTGATCTGTGCGGTGGTGCTCATGTCGAGCAAGGCGCGCTGCACCGTGGCATCTTTGGCTTTGACGTTGAGGCCACCAATCAGATCCGCCTTGTTTTCTTTGGCCGCCATCCACCGCGCAGCGCTGCTCGACGCGCCGCCCTGGCTCAAAGCGAATACGCTGGCTCCTTGAGGGTCTGGCGTGAAGAACGCATCGGCATGGATGCTGATGAACAAGTCTGCCTGCACCCGCCGGGCTTTTTGCACCCGCGTGCTCAGGGGCACAAAGAAGTCGGCGTCGCGGGTCAGAAACGCGCGCATGGCGTTGCCGTTGACGCTGGCGGCGTTGATCCGTTCGCGCAACAGGTGCGCGAGTTTCAGGACCACATCTTTTTCCCGGGTACCGCCGGGGCCGATGGCGCCAGGGTCCTCGCCACCATGCCCGGGGTCCAGGGCAATGATGATCAGCCGGTCAGTCGGGGTGCTGGCTTTTTCCGTAGGTTGGGGGTCTTTTGTGCCTCCAGCGCTCGTAGAGTCTACGCGGGTAGCTCCTGATTTGATAGCGTCTACCGGTCGCAAGGGGCTGCTGGCAGCGGCAGCCGATACAGGGGGGCGCTGGGTGTGCTGGGCAATCAGGGCGTCCAAGGGATCTTGTTCCGCTACCTTGGACTGCTGAACGGCTTTGGCCTCGTTGGCACGGTCGGTGATCAGGGCATCGAGCGGGTCGACCTCGGCCAGTGGGTACAGATCCAGCACCAAGCGGTGCTGGTAAGCCGCCACGGGCGCAAGGCTAAACACTTGCGGCCGTATCGGGTGCTTCAAGTCGACCACCAGGCGCACGATGTCCGGGGTGAACTGTCCAACGCGGATGCCCGCGATGTTCGGGTCATCCGCCTTCACCTTGGCGACCAGCTCTTTGAGCGCCGGGTTCAAACTGATGCCCTGGATGTCCACCGCCAGCCGTGGCGGGTTGGGCACAAATAGCTGCTTGGCGCTGAGTGCGGAGTCGGACTCGATGGTGACGCGCGAATACTCCGGTGCAGGCCATACCCGCACAGTCATGATGGCGGCACCCTTGGCGAGCTCGGCGGTGCCCAGTGTCAAGACCAGACTGCCGGCTTGCAGCAGGGTGCGGCGCTTCAAGCTTGGGCTCCTTGGGCCGCTTGGATCAGTTGCAGGCCCGCAGGGGTGCCTGCAGTCAGGCGCACCTCGCGGCGGCTGTCATCCAGGGTGTGCAAATGCAGGGTGACATCAGCCACCGGCAGCATGCTGGCCGCCTTGTCTGGCCACTCGGCCAGCTTGAGGCCGGGGCTGGCAAAAATATCGCGGAAACCGGCTTCCTCCCACTCCCGCGGGTCATTGAATCGGTAAAAGTCAAAGTGCCAGATGTTCAGCTCAGGCAGCTCGTAGGGCTCTACCACCGCGTAGGTGGGGCTTTTGATGCGGCCGGCCACCCCCAGGGCTTGCAGCAGGTGGCGCACCAGGGTGGTTTTACCGGCACCCAAGTCACCGTGCAGCGCAATAAATGCGTTTGCGAGGGATGGCGCGCGGGCCCACCGCTGCGCAAAGGCGACAGTGTCGGCTTCATCAGCCCATTCCAAGACGATGCTCGGGGCCGCGCTTTCTACAATCGGGTGGTGACGATCAACAGCACTCAAATCAAGGCTCAATTCGATGGCGACGAAATGGTCGCTCAGATACAGGGCTGGGCCCGGGAACTCGGATTCTCCCAAATTGGCGTGGCCGGTGTGGATTTGTCCTCCGCGGAGGCCGGATTATTAGCATGGTTGTCGCACGGTTTCCACGGTGGCATGGGCTACATGGCGCATCACGGGCTGAAACGCGCCCGTCCGGCCGAGTTGGTGCCCGGCACGGTGAGTGTGATTACTGCGCGCATGGACTACCTGCCGCGCGGCACAGAAGACGGCTGGGCCGACGCCGAGCTGGCCCGCTTGCAACGCCCGGGTGAGGGCATTGTGTCGGTCTACGCACGCGGCCGCGACTATCACAAAGTCTTGCGCAACCGCCTCCAACAATTGGCCGACCGCATGGCGGCCCATATGGGCCCCTTGGGTTACCGGGTGTTCACCGACAGCGCGCCGGTGCTGGAAGCTGAGCTTGCCAGCCGCAGCGGGCAGGGCTGGCGCGGCAAGCACACCTTGCTGCTCAACCGCGAAGCGGGCTCTATGTTTTTTTTGGGTGAGGTGTATCTGGATGTGGCGCTCCCGCCAAGTGCGCCTGTCGAGGCGCACTGTGGCAGTTGCAGCGCCTGTATCAGTGCCTGCCCGACGCAGGCCATCGTAGCTCCCCACCGTTTGGATGCACGGCGCTGTGTGTCTTACTTGACCATCGAACACGATGGCCCGATTCCGCTCGAGATGCGCCCCCTGATTGGCAACCGTATTTACGGTTGTGACGACTGCCAGCTGGTGTGCCCCTGGAACAAGTTTGCCAAGCGCAGCACCTTGCCCGACTTTGATGCCCGGCACGGCCTCACCGGCAGTGCACTGGCCACGCTGATGGACTGGACCGAAGACACCTTTTTGCGCAACACCGAGGGCAGTCCGATTCGGCGCATCGGCCATGTTCGCTGGCTGCGCAATGTGGCGGTGGCCATGGGCAATGCCTTGCAGGGCAGTGCGCTCTCGGCACCTGAGCGTGCGGTGTTGGTCCAGTCCTTGCAGCGCCGCACCAGCCACCCAGACGCTCTGGTGCAAGAACATGTGCACTGGGCACTTCAGTTTTCGGCCTTGACCCCAACAACTTCCTAAGCCTTGTCATGACCACCTACGACCTGCTCATCATCGATCCGCAAAACGACTTTCTAGACATTGCCGGAGCCGCTTTGCCGGTGCCGGGCGCCGCTGCGGACATGCAGCGCCTGGCCGATTGGTTGGTGTCCCACGCCGCCCGGGTGCGCAGCATCACCGTCACCCTGGATTCCCACGCCAGCGTGGGCGTTGAGCGCACTACGTTTTGGCTGCAGTCCAACGGCGAGCCGGTCTCGCCGTTCACGGTGATCACCGCCGCAGACCTGGCCCGCGGCCAATTCAAGCCGCGCAATCCGGCGCTGCAGGCCGAGGTGCAGGCCTATTTGCACGCCCTGGAGGCCACTGGTCAACGCCAGCTGGTGGTCTGGCCGGTGCACTGCGTGTTGGGTACTTGGGGTCACAACATTCACGCCGGCTTGAGCGAGGCTTTGGCCGCATGGGAGCTGGCGACTGGCCAGATGGTGCACAAGGTGCTCAAGGGCCAGAACCCGCTGACCGAGCAGTACAGCGCCTTCAAGGCTGAGGTTCCGCGGGCGGACGACGCACGCACCTTGCTAAATCTGCCTTTGGTCCAGTCACTGTCTGCGCGGGGTGCTACGCTTTTGATAGCGGGGGAGGCCCTGAGTCACTGTGTGGCCGCATCGGTATCCGACTTGATGGCGGTCCTGCCCGCTGAGCGTTTGGCGGAGTTGGTGTTGTTGACCGATTGCATGAGCCCGGTGGCCGGCTTTGAGGCGGCCGCGCAAGACTTTTTAGCCCGGGCCACCGCGGCAGGCCTGCAGGCAACGACGCTCAGCGCCTTGGCTTGACTCAGCGCGGCAGGCCGTCAAACACGTCCATTGGTGTCCAAGCGGCGGGCAAGCGGATGTTGACGCCTTCCGCGGCGCCCTGTTGCTCCAGGAACGCCATGGACGCCTCAAAGTCGTCTAGAGGGCGGGGCATGGGCTGCATGGGTTGTGTGGAGGGAATCCAGAAATCGTCCCAATGGATGGGGATGACCCGGCGGGCACCCACGGTGCGCACGGTTTCATTCCAATAGGCGAGTTTGTGTTCGGGGCTGCGCGGGCCCATGGCGCCAATCCCGAGCAGCACCACATCGGCGCGCACCCCTTGCAGCGCGCCGGGTACAAAGCCTGCAGTGCCCGTGATCAGCAAGGTGCGGCCCTCGTGCGCTATGTGCATGGCGTAGCTTTGGCCTTCCAGATAATCGGTAGCCCGCACCGGAGGCTTTAAGGGCTGCTCAATCACGCCTCCGGTAAAGCCGGTGGGGGTGTGCAACGCAGGGTAGAGCGTGACCGTGAACCGGCCGAAGCGGTAGGGTGTGTGGAGCTGTGCCAGCTTCATGCGATCAGGCGGCAGCCCCCAGCCTTGGCCCACCATGAGGGTAGAGCCTGAACCCATCAATAGGGCGCCGGTTTGGCGCGCCACTTCGGGCGCGTCCATGGCATGGTCGTAATGCGAGTGCAGGGGAATCACAGCAGCCAAGCGACTCGCACTCCCGGTAATGCCGGCGCGTTGCAAGCCTTCAGTGATGGCCTGCACGTCGGGCTCTACCTTGCGCAAGAAAACAGTGAGTTTGTCGGGTCGCGAGAAAAACCCGTCCGTCAACAGAGCCGTCTCGCCGTCGTCCAGCAACACGGTGGCAACGCCCAAAAACCGGACTTTGAGTGGCGCAAGCGGTGCGGGGGCGGTGGGCCAGCGCAAAGACTGCACACCTTCCATGCTGGGTGGGTGGCTCAGCAGCCAAGCCAGTGTGCTGGCTCCGATTGCCAGGCACAGCACCAAGGTGCCAAGGATCCATTTGATTCGCATACGCCCAGTCTAGGCGCTACGCGCTGGTCCGGCTATCGGGTGTTGCGCTGCAAAGCCCACCATTCCAACGCGCCTTGTAAAACAGCCATCGTCAGCGCCAACCCTTGGAAGGCCCGGCGACGCATCGCCGGGGTACCGCGCCGCGTCATACCTCGATCAACGCGATGGGGGCTAGCCACTCATCGTCGAACAATTCATCCAACAGTCGTTGCAAGCCCAGCAGTTTGAGGATCATGACAGCTCCCGGTTACGTTTTGCTGAAATGAATTTAGGTCTTTTGTGTGACGCTTTGATGGCAGTGTGGTGGACGCGCCGCAGGGCTTTAAAAGCGTGTCTTGGGCCGCTAAGCTCGTGAATAACAGGAGACTTTGTGCCATCCACCAACTTGCCCGCGCTGGCAGAACTCGACCGGATATTGCAGCTTGCAGGTGACCGCGTGGAGGTGCGTGTGATGCACCAAGTCGCATCCGAGAGTGGGGCCTTGCCGGTCTATGCGATTGCCATGGGGAACCCGTCCCCCGAGGTGCCCGCCATTGGTTTTTTTGGCGGGGTGCATGGGCTGGAGCGCATTGGTACCGAGGTGGTGCTCGCCTTTCTGGCCAGTTTGGTCCAGCGCATGGCGTGGGACCATACCTTGCACCAGCAATTGCAAACCATGCGCATGGTGTTCATGCCCTTGGTCAATCCGGGGGGGATGCTGCGGGGCACGCGGGCCAACCCTGCGGGTGTTGACCTGATGCGCAATGCCCCGATCGACGCCCTGGAGCCGGTGCCCGCGTGGGTCGGTGGCCAGCGTGTCAGTGCCAAGCTGCCGTGGTACCGCGGTGCACTCGCTGCGCCCATGCAGCCCGAAGCCCAAGCGCTGTGCGATGTGGTGGAGTCAGAGCTGACGCACCGTGCATTCAGCATTTCCATCGACTGCCATTCAGGCTTCGGAGTGCGGGACCGCTTGTGGTTTCCCTATGCGCACACGCGCCAGCCCATCACGCATCTGGCAGAAATGTATGTGCTGCAGCGCATGTACCGGCAGAGTTACAGCCACCACCCCTATGTGTTTGAGCCGCAGAGCCTGCAGTACCTGACCCATGGCGATTTGTGGGACCACTTGCACACCCGACTGGAAGATCCCGCCCGGCAGGTGTTCCTGCCCTTGACACTCGAGATGGGTTCTTGGCTCTGGATTAAAAAGAATCCCCGGCAACTATTCAGCCGCTATGGAATTTTTAATCCTTTGATCGGGCACCGCCAGGAGCGGGTGTTGCGGCGCCATATGGCGCTGCTGGATTTCGTCTCGCGTGCCGCCTGCAGCGCGCCGAGCTGGTTGCCGCAAGGCAGCTACCGCCATGCGATGCACGCCGAGGCCTTGCAGCGCTGGTACGAGTAAGGTTACAGCCCACGCAACACGCCCAATGCAAACGGCAAACTGACCACGCCCAGCAGAGTGGAGATGGTTACAAGACCCGCCACATAGGCGCCGTCATAGCCCATGCGTGCTGCCAGCACATAGCAGCTGGAGGCGGTGGGCAGGGCGGAAAACGCCAGCAAAATGGTTGTCTGTGTGGTGTCCAGGCCGAAAAGCCTGGACACGCCCCACGCCATGACGGGGGTTATGACATGGCGGATGGCCAGTACCGCCACTGCCAAGGTCTTGGCCCGTGCCAAGGCACCGAACTGCATGCCCGCGCCGGCCGCCATCAAGCCCATCGCCAGAGAGGCCGCGCCCAAGCGGGTCACCGTGGGCTCCAGCCACACCGGCATTTGAAAGCCCAGCAGGTTGCTGATCAGCCCCCCGACCGTCGCAATGATGAGCGGGTTGCGGACCAGCTCACTGAGAAAACTCCGTTGGGCATGCCGCGCCATCGGCCACACAGCCGCCACATTGAACAAAGGCACACAGACACCGATCAACACCGCAATCAGCTGCAGACCCTGCGGGCCCGCCAAGCGCTCAGCAATCGCCAAGCCGATAAAAGAGTTGAAGCGGAAGGCGATCTGCGCACTCGCGGCGTGGTCTGTACCACTGATATGGCGTCGTAACCCGGGCAGGCGGGGCAACACATAAGCCAGGCCGATAGCCGCGATCCCGAGTGCCCAGCCCGCCCCCATCAGCCGCGAGGCGACTTGCAGATCCAGCGGGCTTTTAACGATGGAGTGAAACAACAGAACCGGAAACAGCAGGTAGTACACCAAAGCCTCGACCTTCTCCCACAGGGGGCGGTTGAGCTGGGTGTAGCGGCAGACCAGGTAGCCGAGGAGAATGAGCGAAAAGTCGGGGAAAAGTAGCTGGGCGTAATTCACCCGGGCGAGCATATCAGCAGCCTAATGGTTCCACCGCATAGACCCGCGCCCTTGTGTCGCAGTACCATCGCGCAAGAGCACACTCGCCGGGTTTGCTTGGCTTCTTTTTATGGAGACTACATGTTGAAACGTCGTTTGATTCTGGCCTGCAGCCTGGTCGCTGCCTCTGGTGTGAGCATGGCCCAGACCTACCCCAATAAATTGATCAAGTTGCAGGTGCCGTTCGCTCCTGGCGGCACCACCGACATCATTGCCCGCATCATTGCCGACCCGTTGGGCAAAGTCCTGGGCCAGAGCGTCATTGTGGAAAACAAGGCCGGTGGCGGTGGTGTAGTCGGAGCCAACGAAACTGCCAAATCAACACCCGATGGTTACTCGCTGGGTATTGCCACCGTGTCTACCGTGGCTGCAAACCCTGCCATTAACCCGAAAAACCCCTACAACCCGCTCACCGATTTCTCGCCCATCATCAACATCGCGGCCACGCCCAATGTGATCGCGGTGCACCCCACGTTTCCAGCCAAAGACTACAAAGCGTTTCTGGCTGAGATCAAGAAGAACCCAGGCAAGTATTCCTATGCATCTTCCGGCACCGGTGGCATTGGCCACATGCAAACGGAATTGTTCAAGAACTTGACCGGCGCTTTCATCACCCACATTCCCTACCGCGGTGCAGGCCCGGCACTGAATGACACCGTGGGAGGGCAAGTGCCCCTGATTTTCGACAATCTGCCATCCGCATTGCCGTTTATCAATTCCAACAAGTTGGTCCCCATTGTGGTGGCTGCTCCCCAGCGTTTGAGCCAGTTGCCCAACGTGCCCACCTTCAAAGAGGTGGGGCTGGAGCCTGTGAACCGCATGGCGTTTTATGGCATTTACGGCCCCAAAGGCTTGCCCAAAGACGTGATCGACAAAATCAATGCCGGCGTGAAAAAAGTGCTGGAGGATCCAGCGGTGCGCAAACGCATTGAGGACACCGGCTCCCTGGTGGTGGGCAATTCACCCGAGCAGTTTGCAGAACAAATCAAAGCGGAGTTTGAGGTCTACAAAAAGGTCGTGGACTCTGCCAAGCTGCGTTTGGATTGATCATGGAGGACACCGCATCGGTGGATGCATTCATCGATGCGTTGTGGCTCGAAGAGGGCCTCTCCAAGAATACCTTGGAGGCCTACCGGCGAGATCTCCGCTTGTTTGCGGCCTCGCTCAAGGGGCGGCCGCTGGTGCAAACCCAGGAGCATGATGTGCAGGCCTATTTTGCGGCCCGGCATGCCGAAACCAAAGCGACCACGGCCAACCGGCGGCTGACTGTTTTCAAGCGCTACTTTCGCTGGGCTCTACGCGAAAAGCATATTGCCCAAGACCCGACCCTCAAGCTGCAGGCGGCCAAGCAGGCGCTGCGGGTTCCTAAAACCTTGAGCGAAGCGCAAGTAGAAGCGCTTTTAAATGCGCCGGACACCGGTGAGGCACTGGGCATCAGAGACAAGACCATGTTGGAGCTGATGTACGCCAGCGGACTGCGCGTGAGCGAGCTCGTGGCTCTGCGCATGACGCAGCTCGGGCTCAATGAGGGTGTCCTGCGGGTCGTGGGCAAGGGCTCCAAAGAGCGTTTGGTGCCTTTTGGTGAGGTGGCGGGGCTCTGGTTGCAGCGTTACCTGAAAGGGCCGCGCGCAGAACTTTTGGCCGGACGACAAAGCGAAGATGTGTTTGTGACTGTGCGTGGTGCCAAGGCGGGCAGCGCGATGTCACGCATCATGTTTTGGGGGCTCGTGAAGCGCTATGCGCTGATGGCAGGTATCCGCAGCCCGATGTCACCTCACACCCTGCGGCATGCATTTGCCACCCATTTGCTCAACCATGGGGCGGATCTACGCGCCGTGCAGATGCTTCTGGGCCATGCCGACATCTCCACCACGACCATTTACACCCACGTGGCCCGGGATCGGTTGGCTGCGCTGCACGCGCAGCACCACCCTCGCGGGTAGTGGCTCGGGGAGCCTTGGGTGGGCGTGGTCCCGCTCAGGTCTCGCCCAATGTCTCTGCCCAGGCTAGGGCTTGCAAATGTGCCCAGTTGATTTGCTTTTCAGTCAATTGCAAGGCTTGTGCACTCTGGGCAAAAGCTTCGTCATCGCCTGATTCGCAGGCGAGGGTGAGCGTGAGGTAGTGCGCAAGCGGCCCGCTCCGGTGGAGCAAAGCCTGCGTCACACTGTCCGGCAGGGTGAGGTTGGCCAACGCGGTCTCGAGCGGCATGCCCAGCATGCTGTCGAGCAAGGAAAAGATGCCGACGACAAACGCGTGGTCGCAGTCATCGGCGGGGAGGGCCTCTGCCGCCAGCAATTCCATCAAGCGGCCGCGAACCACTGCTGTGGTACCGATTGCAGGCGCGGCGCCGCTCAGCGCTGAGGTCGTGAGCAACAAGGCGGCCCATTTGAAGAGCCTTTGCAAGCCCAACAACATGACAGCATGTTTGAAAGATGAGACTTCGGTCCGGAGTCCAAATCCTGCAGAGTTGATAAAACGCAGCAAATTAAATGACAAAGTCGGGTCCCGTTTCAAGACCTCTTCAATTTCTGCAGTGCTGGCCTGTTTGCGAACCAAGTTAATCAGCTGAAGAATTGTTGCCTGTGCGGGGCGCATGCTTTGCCCCTCAATCAAGGTGGCGCTGGAGAACCAGTCGCCTTGAAATAAGTTCACTCCTTGTTCTTTGAGCTGGGTGTACTGTTCTTGGCTGGATACCTTTTCAGCAATCAATTTGGCTTTTGATTTCGCTTGCGCCAGGCGGATGAACGAGTGAATGGTCACGGATTTCAAAACGACCGTATCAAACTTGATGTACGCCGCCAATGGCAGCCATTCCTCATAGTGTTGCGTCAACACAGAGTAGTCAAAAGCGAGACGAAAGCCGCGAGCGTGTAGCGCTTGCAGGGTAGGTAGCCGCAGTTGAATTTGATCTCTTTGCGAAATCGGAACAGCTGGGATTTGTAAAACGTAATGTTCCGGCTCAATCAGATCAACGTGGCCTGCTGCCAGGCTGTCGAGGGTGCAATTGACAAACAACAGGGCTTTACCCACTGGGGCTTCACCCTCGGCCATCGACAGCAAGTTAAACAGCATTTGGGCATCCGAAGATGCGGTATGGCCGCCTTTTTGGACGCCGCGGTTGAACAATTCATACCCAATCACGGCTTGGCTTTTGTCTACGATTGCCTGCCGGGCAATCGATACAGACGCGGAGCCTTGGTTGGCAAAGGCGTTTTCGGTGGGATACATCAAGCAGCCGGAAAGCCGGTAAAAAAAAGTTGATTTGATTTTAGGCGGTGCGCGTCGCGTGGGATGGGGCGGTAGCGAGCCCGGCATCGATATCCAGCCTTTGCATTTCTGCAGGGGTAAAGCCTGCTGCTTTGCGGGCTGCGTAATTAAAAGGTGGTTTAGGTCGTGGTGCCGCATACCGGACAGCCGCCTGCGCATAAAAGGCTGCTGCATCTAGATTGTGTCGGGCGCAAAGCCAGTGGTACCAGCGGTTTCCGGTGGCGACGTGGTCCACCTCTTCTGCAAGGATGATGTCAAGAATTGCATGCGCCTCCAGTGCCGATGCGGTACCCACCTTAACGAGTTTGGCTTGGATGATAGGTGTTGCATCCAAGCCGCGAGCCTCCATGGTGCGGGGCACCAGCGCCATCCGTGCAGCGATGTCCGGGGCGGTATGTTGGCAAATCGTCCAAAGTCCGGTGTGCGCAGGAAAGTCGCCATAGGCATAGCCCAAAGCTCTCAGGTGCGCAC
>DAINNP010000014.1:14908-18313 GCA_036735785.1 Rhodoferax sp.
CCGGTGTGCGCAGGAAAGTCGCCATAGGCATAGCCCAAAGCTCTCAGGTGCGCACACAGCAGGGTGAAGTGTTTGGCTTCCTCTGCCGCCACAGTTGCCCAGTCCCGATAGAACGCTTCTGGCATATTGTCGTAACGCCAAATGCAATCCAAAGCGAGGTTGATGGCATTGAATTCAATGTGCGTGATCGAGTGCATCAACGCTGCATGCCCTGCAGGTGTGAAGGGCGAGCGGCGGGGAACGTCTTTGGGATCCACTAGTTCCGGACGGACCGGTTGCCCCGGAGCGTCAGGAGGCGCGAAGTAGCGCTTAGCATCCACAACCAATTTCGAATGAACAGACTGCAACTCCAACGCCAGTTGCGCTTTGTGCTCCGGCACACTGGCTTGAAAGGCCTTGAGGGCGTGTTCTCTAAGTTCCATCCTTACAATTCTAGTTTTGCGCTGTGGGGACTCTGATGGCGGTTTATGAACTTGATGGCATCGCGCCTCAGCTTTCTGAGGGTGTTTGGATCGCAGACAGCGCCGAAGTCATGGGCGCTGTTGAAATTGGCGCAGATGCCAATATATGGTTCGGAGCGGTAGTGCGCGGAGACACGGAAACGATCCGCATCGGTGCAGGAACCAATATCCAGGACGCCAGCGTGCTGCATGCGGACATGGGTAAGCCTTTGACCATTGGCGACAACGTCACGGTGGGACATCAGGTCATGTTGCATGGCTGCACCATCGGTGATGGCTCTTTGATTGGCATCGGTGCGGTGGTTCTTAACGGTGCTCGCATCGGCAAAGGCTGTTTGGTGGGTGCGGGTGCTTTGGTGACCGAGGGAAAAGAATTTCCTGACGGCAGCATGATCATCGGCAGTCCTGCCAGAGCCGTGCGGGAGTTGACCGAAGCACAGCAACAAGCGTTGGTGGCCAGTGCCAAGCATTACGTTGAAAACGCGCGACGGTTCAGGTCTGGCCTGAAGAAAATCGCTTAGTCATCCGCCCCGCAAGGGGCCTGTTTTTTTGGAGAAGGTGCATGTCTGAATTGCACAAGTTTTTGTTTGATGGCTTACCGGTTCGGGGCGCCATCGTGCGTCTGACGGACACCTGGCAAGAGATTTTGCGGCGACGCGCTTCCAGCACGGAGCATGGCGCCTACCCGGAGCCCGTGCAAATCCTGTTGGGTGAGATTACGGCAGCGGCGACATTGATGCAGTCCAACATCAAGTTTGACGGTGCGCTCGTCCTGCAGATCTTTGGTGATGGCCCGGTCAAGCTGGCGGTCACTGAGATCCAGCCTGACTTCAAGGTTCGCTCGACCGCCACTATTGCGGGAGACATTGCGCCTGACATGCTGTTGAGCCAGATGGTGAACGCGCAAAACGAAGGGCGTTGTGCGATTACCCTGGACCCGACCACCAAGTTCCCTGGTCAACAGCCTTACCAGGGTGTCGTGCCGTTGTTTGATGACAGCGGTAAGCCGTTGGAGTGCATCAGCGATGTCTTGGAGCACTACATGCTGCAAAGTGAGCAGTTGGACACCACGTTGGTGTTAGCGGCCAACGACAAGGTGGCTGCGGGTCTTCTGATCCAGCGCTTGCCGATGCAAGGGGAGGGGAATCTCTCAGGCAGTATGGTCTCCAAAGAGAACGAGGATGAAATCGGCCTGAATGAGCACTACAACCGCATTTCCATCCTGGCCAAGAGCCTGAAACGTGAAGAGTTGCTGGAGCTGGATGTCGACACGATTCTTCGACGTCTTTTTTGGGAAGAGCCCTTAACCCGGTTTGAACCTTTGGTGGGCGAGGCTGCGCCGCGTTTTAGCTGCAATTGCAGCCGTGAGCGCGTGGGCAAAATGATCGTCGGCCTCGGGCGCGAAGAGGCTGCCAGCATTTTGGCGGAACGTAGCGATATTGAAGTCGCTTGCGAGTTTTGTGGGGTGCAGTACCGGTTTGACCCGGTGGATGCCGCTCAGCTATTCACCGATGCGGTCCAATTGCAGCAGGGGCCTTCCGGCACCCACTAACGGGCTAGCAAAGACCTGAAGAGGCTGTGTTCACAGGCCGCGTCCGAACACTTCTCACATTGGCCAAGCCAACGTGCGTATTGCTCGGCGGCTTGGCGCTCGTCTTCCATCTGGTCGGGTAAAACGATACGCAAGGCCGCCTTGAGTCGCAAGGAGCCTTTGCCCCATACCATCGAATAGGCAATGTCGTGTTCCTGCAATACCGTTTGCAGGCGCTGGTGGACCCGCTGTTGCCCTGCAGGGCTGTCGCGCTGGTAGCCATCTTCCACCCAAGGCAAATCTAAACCCGTGACCAGAACATGCGAGTAGGTGCGCAGGTCCGCGAGAGCTTCGGTGTAAAGGCTTATGTCTTGGAAAAGCACATCGCTATAAATGGCCGTCATCATGGCCGTGGTGTCACAAACCACGGCCACCCCATGGGGCGCGGCAACACGGCGTGTTTGCTCCATGGCAATGCCTGCTTGTTCGTCCGGACGAGGTGTTCTTTGGTGTAGATCGCACCATTCGCGCAAATATTCAGCAACCGTCACTGCGGGGGTGCCGGCGGCTTGTAGCGCGAGCGTCAAATCGTGTGCGAGGGTACTTTTGCCGGTCGATTCTGCGCCGAGAATCGCTATTTTCAAGCCCATCGCTATCAAGCTCAGCGGGCAATCTGAACGTAAATCTCGTTCGCCTTCACCATGCCCAATTCAGAGCGTGCTTTTTCTTCGACGATTTCCAGGCCTTCTTTCAGGTCGTGGATTTCAGCTTCGAGGCGCTCATTGGCTTGGAGTGCCTGCGCGTTGAGCTGTTTTTGTTCTTCTAGTTGTTTGGACAGTCGGGCGACGTCCGGAATGCTTCCACGACCGAACCACAGCTGACCATGCAGGATCAGCAGGAGCGCAATCAACATGACAGGGACCCAGCGGTTACCCATGGCAGTGGTTCGGTCGATGGAGAGGCTTAACGCAGGTTGTAGAACGCTGCGCGGCCGGGGTACACGGCCACATCACCCAAGTCCTCTTCGATACGGAGCAACTGGTTGTACTTGGCCATACGGTCGGAACGGCTCAGGGAACCGGTCTTGATCTGGCCGGCGTTGGTGCCCACAGCGATATCAGAGATGGTGGAGTCTTCAGTTTCGCCCGAGCGGTGGCTGATGACGGCGGTGTAGCCGGCACGCTTGGCCATTTCGATGGCGGCGAAAGTTTCAGACAAAGTGCCGATCTGGTTGATCTTGATCAGGATCGAGTTGGCAATGCCTTTGTCGATGCCTTCTTTCAAGATCTTGGTGTTGGTCACGAACAAGTCGTCACCCACGATTTGCACCTTGGCACCCAAACGGTCGGTCAATACTTTCCAGCCGTCCCAGTCGCCTTCAGCCATGCCGTCTTCGATGCTGATGATGGGGTA
>DAINNP010000015.1:0-18256 GCA_036735785.1 Rhodoferax sp.
ACCTATGAAGCCATGTGGGTCGGCATCCAGATGGTCAAGCCCGGCATCCACCTCGGTGATATCGGTCACGCCATCCAGCGTTTTGCCGAAGGCAAGGGCTTCAGCGTGGTGCGCGAGTTTTGCGGCCACGGCATCGGCCAGGTGTTCCATGAAGAGCCCCAAGTGCTGCACTACGGCAAGCCCGGCACCCTTGAGAAACTCAAGGAAGGCATGACCTTCACCATCGAGCCGATGATCAACGCCGGCGGCAAAGACATCAAAGACGGCCCCGAAAAAGACGGCTGGAGCATCGTGACCAAAGACCGCTCTTTGTCCGCGCAATGGGAGCACACCGTGCTCGTGACTCCCACCGGTTATGAGGTGTTGACCTTGTCCGCCGGCAGCCCCGCCACCCCTGACTTTGTGACCGCCTGACCGCCCCACGATGACCGAGCTGCAAGCACTGCGCACTGATTACCGGGCCCGCAAGGGCCAGTTGCTGGATCAAGTGGCCTCGCCTCAGGCGACCGGCCGCCAAGTGCGCAGGGTGTTGCAGCACATGGCCGACCTGACCGACGAGGTGCTGCGCAAACTGTGGCTGGCCGCGGGTCTGGGCGAGCCGTTTGCCTTGCTGGCCGTGGGCGGCTACGGCCGCGCAGAGCTGTTCCCGCACTCCGATGTGGATGTGCTGGTGCTCTTGCCCGATGGCCAGTCGGCAGACACCGACAGCGAACTCAAAAAGCGCATAGAAGCCTTCATCGGCACCTGCTGGGATGTGGGTCTGGAAATCGGCTCCAGCGTGCGCACGCTTTCCGACTGCTTGTCGGAAGCTGAAAAAGACGTCACCGTGCAAACCGCTCTGCTGGAGTGCCGACTGATCACCGGCAGCGCAGAACTGGTGGCGACCTTTCAAGAGGCCTATCGGCAGGCCATGGACCCCAAGGCGTTCTTTGTCGCCAAGACCCTGGAGCTGCGCCAGCGCCACACCAAATTTGAAGACACGCCCTACTCGCTCGAGCCCAACTGCAAAGAATCCCCCGGCGGTCTGCGCGACCTGCAGGTGATTTTGTGGGTGGCCAAAGCCGCCGGTTATGGCGAGCACTGGAGCGATCTGGCCCGGGGCGGCCTAGCCACCGCGTTTGAGGTCAAGCAGATTGAACGCAACGAAACCCTGCTGCTGCTGATTCGCGCCAAGCTGCATTTCATTGCCAAGCGCCGCGAAGACCGCTTGATTTTTGACCTGCAAAACGCAGTTGCCGAGTCGTTTGGTTTTGTGCCGGTGCAAGCCGACAAAGACCGCAAGCAAATGGTGCGCGCCAGTGAAGCGCTGATGAAGCGCTACTACTGGGCCGCCAAGGCGGTGACCCAGCTGAACCAGATTTTGTTGATGAACATCGAGGAGCGGCTCAACCCCTCCACCCATGCGCCACGCCGGATCAACGAGCACTTCAATGACAAGGCGGGCATGATCGATGTGGCCTGCGACGACCTGTACCGCAACAACCCGCATGCGATTCTGGAGACCTTTCTCGTCTACCAGACCACGGTCGGGGTGAAGGGCTTGTCTGCCCGGACCTTGCGTGCGCTCTACAACGCCCGCGACCTGATGGACGCCCGGTTCCGCAAAGACCCGGTCAACCGCGCGACCTTCCTGAAGATCATGCAAGCGCCTGAAGGCATTACCCACGCCATGCGCCTGATGAACCAGACCTCGGTGCTGGGGCGCTACCTGTGGGTGTTTCGCAAAATCGTGGGCCAGATGCAGCACGACCTGTTCCATGTGTACACCGTGGATCAGCACATCCTGATGGTGTTGCGCAATGCGCGCCGCTTCTTCATGGTGGAGCATGCGCACGAGTACCCGTTTTGCTCCCAACTGGCCTCCGGCTGGGACAAGCCGTGGATTTTGTACATCGCATCCCTGTTCCACGACATTGCCAAGGGCCGGGGCGGCGACCATTCCGAGCTGGGCATCGTCGAGGCGCGCCGCTTCTGCAAAGACCACGGAGTCCCGGCTGAAGATGCCAAACTGATCGAGTTTCTGGTCGGCGAACACCTGACCATGAGTCGCATCGCCCAAAAGTCGGACCTTTCGGACCCCGATGTGATCCAGGCATTTGCGCAGCGCGTGGGTAACGAGCGCTACCTGACGGCGCTGTATCTCCTCACGGTGGCCGATATCCGGGGCACCAGCCCTAAAGTCTGGAATGCCTGGAAGGGCAAGCTCCTTGAAGACCTGTACCGCTACACCGCGCGCGCACTGGGCGGCCGCGCCCCCGATGCAGATGCCGAGGTGGAACAGCGCAAACGCGAGGCGCTGGTCATTGTGGCCCTCTACGCCCTGCCCTTTGAGGCGCACAAGCCGCTGTGGGACACGCTGGATGTGGGCTATTTCATGCGCCACGACGCCACCGACATTGCCTGGCATACCAAGCAGTTGTCGCGCTTGGTGGGGACCGAGCAGCCGATTGTCCGGGTGCGCCGTTCGCCCGTGGGCGAAGGACTACAGGTCTTGGTCTACACCCAGGATCAGCCGGATTTGTTTGCTCGCATTTGTGGCTATTTCGACCAGGGCGGTTTCAGCATTCTGGATGCCCGCATCCACACCACCAAAAAGGGCTACGCGCTGGACACTTTCCAGGTGGTGACCTCGGCCGATATGGACGAGCATTACCGCGAGATGACCAGCTTGCTGGAAAACGGGCTGGCCCACGCGATTGCCCAAGCAGGCCCTTTGCCGGCGCCTAGCCGTGGCCGGGTGTCACGCCGGGTTAAAAGTTTTCCGATTGCGCCCCGCGTGTCCCTCAAGCCCGATGAGAAAGCCCAGCGCTGGCTGCTCAATATTTCTGCCAGCGACCGCTTGGGCCTGCTGTATTGCATCGCCCGGGTGTTGGCCAAGCACCAGATCGTGGTGCAACTGGCCAAGGTCGCGACGCTGGGTGAGCGGGTGGAAGACACCTTTTTGATCCATGGCTCGCAGCTTCAGCACAACCGGGCCCAGATCGACATTGAGACCGAAATACTGGACGCCCTCGCGTCCTGACACCTATGCCCGCTACTGAAATCACCGTCACCGCAGCTGGCTCTGTGGCCGGAAAAGAACTGCTGATCCCCACCGGTCAACAGGCCGAAACCCTGCCCCACATCCAGGACTGGGTCACGGCCCAGCTGAGCGCAAAAAAGCCGGTCAAAGACGTGAGCAACCAGGTCTTGGTGAAAGGCATCAAGCAGTGGGCCGCTTACGAGCGCAAGGTGGGCGGCAAGCGGCAGCTCACCGTTTTCAAAATCACCTGAGCCGCCCAAGGGCCGGGTCGCCCGCTGCTGTCAGTCGTCTTCGGCTGCTGCAATGCCCGGGAACAACACCTCGGTAAAGCCGAATTGGCTGAAGTCGCGCATGCGCATCGGGTACAGCTTGCCCCACAAATGGTCGCACTCGTGCTGCACCACACGCGCGTGGAAACCCTCTACCGTGCGGTCGATGGCGTCGCCGTATTGGTCAAACCCGGTGTAGCGGATATGGGTCCAACGCGGCACTTGGCCTCGCAGGCCGGGTACCGACAGGCAGCCCTCCCAGTCGCTTTCTTCGGCCTCACGCATCGGGGTGATGACCGGATTGCACAGCACCGTGGGTGGCACCACCGGCCGGTCCGGGTAGCGCGGGTTGCGGTCGTTGCTGCCAAAAATCACCACCTGCAGGTCGACCCCGATTTGCGGGGCTGCCAAACCAGCGCCATTCGCAGCCCGCATGGTGTCCAGCAGGTCGGTGATCAAGAGGTGCAGCGCATCGCTGTCAAAGGCGGTGACCGGCTGCGCGGTGCGCAGCAAGCGGGCATCGCCCATTTTGAGAATGTCGCGGACCGTCATTTCAGCAGCTCCAATAAACCGGCTTCATCCAGCACCGCCAGGCCCAGCTCGCGGGCTTTGTCCAGCTTGCTTCCGGCCTCGGTGCCAGCAACCACATAACTTGTCTTTTTACTCACCGAGCCGCTGACTTTGCCGCCTGCGGCCTCGATCAGGTCTTTGGCGGCATCCCGCCCCAAAGTTGGCAAGGTGCCGGTGAGCACCAGCGTCATGCCAGCCAAGGGCTTGGGGCCGGCATCAGCCGGTGCGCCCTCAGGCCAAGTCACGCCGCAGGCGCGTAGCTGCTCGACCACCTCACGGTTGTGGGGCTGCTCAAAGAAGGTGCGAATACTCTTGGCCACGATAGGCCCGACATCGGACACACCGAGCAGGGTTTCTTCACTGGCGCTCATCACGGCATCCAGGGTGCCAAAGTGCCGGGCCAGCTCTTTGGCAGTGGCTTCGCCCACATGGCGAATGCCCAGCCCGAATAAAAAGCGAGGCAAGGTGGTGCGCTTGGATTTCTCCAGCGCTTCCAGGATGTTGAGGGCGGACCGGTCGGCCATGCGGTCCAGGCTCGCCAGCGCGTTCAGGCCAAGCCGGTACAGGTCGGGCAGATTGCGGATGACATTGGCGTCCACCAGCTGCTCGACCAGCTTGTCGCCCAAGCCTTCGACTTCTACTGCGCGGCGCTGGGCGAAATGCAAAATGGCCTGCTTGCGTTGGGCGCTGCAAAACAGGCCACCGGTACAGCGGTAGTCCGCTTCGCCCTCTTCCCGCACGGCCGCCGATTGGCACACCGGGCAGATATGCGGCATGGTGAACTGCGTGGCATCGGCCACCCGCTTTTCGGCCACCACCGAGACCACTTCAGGAATGACATCGCCCGCACGGCGAACAATCACGGTGTCGCCCACCCGCACGTCTTTGCGGCGGGCCTCGTCCTCGTTGTGCAGGGTGGCATTGGTGACGGTGACCCCGCCCACAAACACCGGGGCAAGCTTGGCAACCGGCGTGAGCTTGCCGGTGCGGCCCACCTGCACATCGATCGCCAGCACCGTAGTGAGCTGTTCTTGGGCCGGATATTTGTGCGCGACCGCCCAACGGGGTTCCCGGGTCACAAAACCCAGGCGTTGCTGGAGAGCAAGGCTGTTGACCTTGTAGACCACGCCGTCAATGTCAAACGGCAAGGTATCGCGCCGCGCACCGATGTGCTGGTGATACGCTATCAATTCAGTAGCGCCACGCGCAATATCCACCTCGGCTGCGACCGGAAAACCCCATGATTTGAGGGTTTGGAGCATGGCGAAATGGGTGCCGAACTGCGGGCCGCCTGCGGTAGCGGGTGTGACTTCACCGAGCCCGTAGGCGAAAAAGCTCAAGGGGCGTTGCGCTGCAATGCCCGGGTCGAGTTGCCGCACGGCGCCGGCAGCGGCGTTGCGCGGGTTCACAAAGGTCTTTTCCCCTTTTTCGCCAGCCGCAATCCGGTTGCGTTGGCGCTCATTCAGCGCTTCAAAGTCATCACGGCGCATGTACACCTCGCCACGCACTTCCAGCACTGGCGGCACACCCTCGGGCAAGCGCAAGGGGATCTGGCCGATGGTGCGGATGTTTTGGGTCACATCTTCACCGTATTCACCATCGCCACGGGTGGTTGCTTGCACCAATACACCCTGCTGGTAACGCAGGTTCATGGCCAAGCCGTCGAACTTGAGCTCTGCCACATATTCCACCGCGGCATCCGAATCGCTGAGCTCCAGCTCCTTGCGCACCCGGGCATCAAAGGCCTGGGCACCGGTCGATTCGGTGTCGGTTTCGGTCCTGATGCTCAGCATAGGCACCGCGTGTCGCACGCTGGTGAAGGCATCGAGGGGTTTGCCGCCTACCCGTTGCGTCGGGGAGTCCGCGCTCGCCCATTCCGGGTGAGCTGCTTCCAGGGTTTGGAGCTCCCGGAACAGCCGGTCGTATTCCGCATCCGGCACGGTGGGGGCATCGAGCACGTAATACGCGTGGCCATGGGCGTGCAGTTGCTCGCGCAGGGCCAAGAGGCGTTGGTGGGCAGCGGTATCCGGCTGTGCCGGCTCTAGTGAAAACAAGTCCAGCGTAGCCATAAAGAAGAAAAAACTTAGCTGAAGAGGCGGCGCGCAATCGGCGAGCCGGCGGCTATATCGCGCTGCTCCAGCGTGTCATAGAGCACCTGCAGGTCGGCGGCGATCATGTCCATGGTTTGGGGTGCCAATGGTTGACCGTGGTCGTCGGTGACCACGCCTTCCATGGCCTGTGCCAGGGCATTGGCGGTTTCCCGCATCCGGACAAACGGCTGTTCACCGCGGTCCACCTGCGCCACATCAAGGTGCAAGGAGAGCTCGCGGATCGCGCTTTGGGCCGGGTCGTCTGCGAGCGCGGCTTGGGAATCAAAACCCAGCACCAACACCGGTGGCAAGCCCTCGGCCGCTGCCGGAAGCACCATGCGGCCGGGTATTGCACCGGCCACAAAGCCAAGGCGTGCGGCATTTTGATGGATGTAGCCGGGGCTCCAAGACGCATTGCGGGCGCGGATGGTGAAGCCGAGCTGCGCATCGTGCGCGCTGGCAAAGTGGTCGAGCTCGCGGGCGCGGGCCACTTCGTCGATCATTTCAGGGAACTCAGGCGTGGCGTTGATCGCATCGGCAAAGGCCTGGGTTTTGACCACATATTCGGAGTACTCAATGTCGTTGAGCGCGCCAGAGCGGTTTGCCAGCTGAACACCTGCTTGAAAGCCCCCGTAGCGTTGCCCCGCAGCGGGCACTTCCCAGACCTGGGTGTTCAGGTTGAAGCCCTCCACCGAGAAAGGCTTGGTGCCCGCACGCCGGGTGGCGGGCATGGCGGCCAAAGCAGCATCACCAGAGACTGCCGGGGTGGCCGGGTCCAGGGCGATGGTGGCAATCACATCGATCAGGGAGTCCATGGCGGGCCGCGCCGGTGGACGGGGCAAGTTGAAGGCGGGGGTATCTGCGTCCACCTCAGTCAAACCCGGCTCCATGGCCGAGGTGTCGTCCGTAGGCTCTTGGAGTGGCTGGGCCTGGCGGGGTGCGCTGCGGCGCGAGGACCAGGCACCGTGGGCCACGACTCCGGCCAACACAATGCCGCCTGCGATGGCCAAACCGATTTGTAAGTTACTCATAGTGATGTGGTTACCGTTCAGGCGAGCTCAGCAAGGTGTACTGCAGACTCCATGTCCACCGCGACGATGCGCGAGACGCCTTGCTCCTGCATCGTGACGCCGATGAGTTGCTCTGCCATTTCCATGGCGATTTTGTTGTGACTGATAAACAGGAATTGGGTTCCCTTGCTCATGGCGGACACCAGCTTGGCGTAACGCTCGGTGTTGGCGTCATCCAGCGGCGCGTCCACCTCGTCGAGCAAACAAAAGGGTGCGGGGTTGAGTTGGAAGATCGCAAACACCAACGCAATCGCCGTGAGTGCTTTTTCACCGCCCGACAGCAAGTGAATGGTCTGGTTCTTCTTGCCCGGCGGCTGGGCGATCACCTGCACACCGGAGTCCAGAATTTCGTCACCCGTGATGACCAGGCGCGCGTTACCACCACCGAAAAGCTCGGGGAACATCCGGCCGAAATGGGCGTTCACCTGGTCAAAGGTGCCTGACAAGAGTTCGCGGGTTTCGGCGTCGATTTTGCGGATCGCGTCTTCCAGGGTGTTCATGGCCTGGGTCAAGTCGACGTTTTGCATATCAAGGAACTGCTTGCGCTCGCGGGCGGCAGCCAGTTCTTCCAGCGCTGCCAGGTTCACGGCACCCAAGGCTGTGATTTCGCGGTTCAAGCGGTCGATGTCGCCTTGCATGCCAAACAAGCGCACATTGCCGTCTTTGATGCTCTGCTCGATCGCAACGAGATCGGCCTGCGCGTCGGCAAGTTGGTTCTCGTATTGCTCAAAGCCCAAGCGCGCTGCTTGCTCCTTGAGCTGGAATTCGGTAATGCGCTGGCGCAAGGGGTCGAGTTCACGCTCGAGTTGCAAGCGGCGCTCGTCGCTGGCGCGCAGCTTGGCGGTCAGGTCGTCGTATTCGCTGCGCTTGGCGCCAAGGGCCTGCTCCCGCTCGAGCTTCAAGGCCAAGGCGTTTTGCAGCCCGGCTTGCGCGGCGGCGTCGGTCAGGCGATTCAGCTCATCTTGCGCCCGCTGCTCTTCGGCCTGAATGCTCTGGTTTTGCTGGATGGCGGTTTCAATGGCGCGCGAGAGTTCGGCATTGCGGGCTTGCAAACTGCGCTGGGCAAACACGGCTTCTTGCGCCTGCCGCTCGAGGCTGCGTTGTTGTTCGCGGCACTGGTTTAACTTGCCTTGGAGCTCAATGACCCGCTCGTCCAGTTGGGCGTGGCGCTCCTGGCTATCGGCCAGCTGCATGTCCAAGGACTCGAAGCGGGCCTCTGCCTCGACCCGGCGCTCCTGCAAATCGTCGAGCTGGGCTTCCACCTCGGCCATGTCGGCCGCGATCTGTGCACTGCGGGCACGGGTTTGCTCCAACATCTGGGACAGGCGCAGCGTTTCCACTTGCAGCTCGTGCACGCGGCTCTGGGTTTCCGCGGCTTCGCGGCGGGCACTCACCAGGCGCTGGGCGCTCTCGGCATAGGCGCTCTCGGCGCGGCTCAGCGCGACCCGCGATTCATCGGCGATCAGGACCTGGGCGCGGACTTGCTTTTCGAGGTTTTCAATCTCTTGCGCGCGCGCCAATAAGCCAGCCTGCTCCGAGTCCTGGGCGTAAAAACTCACGCTGTGGGCGGTGACCACATGGCCTGATTTGACGAAGATGCTTTCGCCGGCCGTCAATTGGTCGCGCTGGCCCAGCGCTTCTTCAAAGCTGCTGGCGGTGTAACAGCCGTGCAGCCAGTCGGTGAGCACCGCTTTTTGGCCCGCGTCGTGCACGCGCAGCAAGTCCGACAAGCGCGGCAAGCGGCCGGAGGGCTCGGAAACCTGCGCCGAAGGCGGGCTGTAAAACGCGAGTTTGGCGGGGGGGCCTTCGTGGGCAAAGGCTTTGAGCATTTCGAGGCGGGACACTTCCAGCCCACCCAGTCGCTCGCGCAGTGCGCCCTCGAGTGCATTTTCCCAGCCTTGTTCGATATGGATGCGGCTCCACAGTCCCTGCAAATGGTCCAGGCCGTGTTTGGCCAGCCAGGGTTGCAACTTGCCGTCCGTCTTGACTTTTTCTTGCAGCGCTTTGAGGGCCTCGAGCCGGGCGGAAAGGTCTGATTGGCGCGAAGACTCGGCGTTGACCCGGCTTTGCTGCTCCTTGCGGGCTTCGTCCAACTGGGGCACGGCTTCTTGCAACTCTTGCAGGCGGGCATCCGCAATCTGATGGCTTTCCTGCGCAACTTCCAACTGCTCTTGAAGCCCCTGCAAGCGGGATTCGTCCGGGGCAGACAGCGCATTGCGGTCGGTGGAGAGCCGGTCACGGCGGCTACCCAGTTGGCGGCTTTGCTCTTCAATGCCACGCTGCTCGGCGGCCAACACTTGGATCTGCTGTTGCACCTGAGTGACCGCGCCGCGCTGGTCATTGGCGGCGCCCTGGGCCTTGGCCAGTGCCTCTTCCACGTCCGGTAGCTGTTGCGCCTGCTCTTCAACCTGGGCGGCCAGCAACTCGGTTTGCTCTTCACCCATGGCAGCCAGCTCGGCAAGCCGCTCCATTTCGTTCTGGGCGTCGTCTTTGCGGGTGGCCCACTGGGCGATTTGCTCTTTCAAAGTGATCAGGCGCTGCTCGACCCGCTGACGCCCTTCCACCACAAAGCGGATTTCGGCCTCCAAGCGGCCGACATCGGTGCTGGCCTCGTACAGCAAGCCTTGGGCTTGGTTCACCTGATCGCCCGCTGCGTAATGCGCTTGGCGCACGGTTTCCAGATCGGCTTCGATATGGCGCAGATCGGCCATGCGCGCCTCCAGCGCATTGACTGCGGCAAGGCCTTCGGTTTGCACTTTGGCTTTGTCGGCCAGGGCCTCAGCCCGCTTCAAAAACCACTGCTGATGCTGCTTCAGCGTGACTTCGGACTGCAAGGCGTTGTACTTTTGGGCGACCTCGGCCTGCTTTTCCAGGCGGTCGAGGTTGCTCCCCAGCTCGCGCAAGATGTCTTCCACCCGGGTCAGGTTTTCGCGGGTATCGGACAGGCGATTTTCGGTTTCGCGACGGCGCTCTTTGTATTTGGAGACCCCGGCTGCTTCTTCCAGAAACAGGCGCAGCTCTTCGGGCTTGGATTCAATGATCCGGCTGATCGTGCCTTGGCCGATGATGGCGTAGGCGCGCGGCCCCAAGCCAGTGCCAAGGAACACGTCTTGCACATCGCGGCGGCGCACCGGCTGGTTATTGATGAAATAGCTGCTAGTGCCGTCCCGGGTCAACACCCGTTTGACCGCAATTTCTCCAAACTGGCCCCACTGCCCGCCGGCGCGGTGGTCGGCATTGTCAAACACCAACTCCACACTGGATCGGCTGGCAGGTTTGCGGGTCGTGGTGCCGTTGAAGATCACGTCCTGCATCGACTCGCCGCGCAATTCGCTGGCCTTGCTTTCACCCAGCACCCACCGCACCGCATCCATGATGTTGGATTTGCCGCAGCCGTTCGGCCCCACCACCCCTACCAGTTGCCCGGGGAGCAGGAAGTTCGTGGGTTCAGCAAATGACTTGAAGCCCGAGAGCTTGATGGAATTGAGTCGCACGGTGGAGCTTGATTGACGCTAAGTATTTGATTTTATTGAGCTTTGCCGGTCTCACACCGACACAGCCGAGCCGCGGATGATACCGCGCGGTGCCCTCAACACCCGAAAGCGGCAGGCGGCCTAAGCAGCAAGGCCGAGGTATTGGGCGACTTCAGCCTTCAAACGGAGCAGTTCAGGCGCCAACTCGGCGTAAGCGGCAGACACCGCAGCAACGTCTCCCTTTTTGCTCATGAGCTCGACCTCGGACACCCGGCCATACAGCTCGGTGGTGCAAAAAATCGGGATAAAACCCTTCAAGGGGTGGAGCAAGTGGTTGGCGCCTTTGATATCACCCCGGGCCAACAGCTCGGTGATGGCAGGCACATCGTTCGTCAAGGACTCGAGCACCATGGGCAGCATCTCTCGCAACGCGCCTTCATCGCCGATTTGCTCCATGGCACCCGCAATATTCAGGTAGCGTGGGGCATCACCGTGGGATGGGATTGCTGACATGGCTCACTCCTCAAATTCAAAGCTGGGCTAACCCGATGGCCAGCAGCCCCTGAGTTTAACGATGACTCAGGGATAATGCCGCCCCATGAATCCGAATTTGTCCCGCCTACAGGCCTACCCCTTTGAACGCCTGCGCCAATTGTTTGCCGCAGTCACGCCTAACGCGGCCTTCAGCCCGATCAGCCTGGGCATCGGCGAGCCCCGCCACCCGACGCCACAACTGATCAAGGACGCCTATTGCCACGCGATCCAATCTGGGGAGAGCGGGCTCGCCGCCTACCCCGCGACGGCTGGTGACCCCAAGCTCCGGCAATCCATGGTCAACTGGATTCAGCGCCGCTATGGGCTCGCGCTCAACCCCGCCACCCAGGTGCTGCCGGTCAATGGATCGCGGGAGGCCTTGTTCGCTTTTGCCCAGGTGGTCATCAACCCCTCGGCTTGCGATGGCACGGTGCAGGTGGTGTGCCCCAATCCGTTTTACCAAATCTACGAAGGTGCAGCCCTGTTGAGTGGCGCGCAGCCTTACTTTGTGCCGTCCGTCGCTGATCGCAATTTCGCCCAAGACTGGGACAGCGTGCCAGCCTCGATCTGGCAAAACACCCAACTGATGTTTGTGTGTTCCCCGGGCAACCCTGCGGGCGCCGTGATGCCGCTCTCCGAGTGGGAGAAGCTGTTTGCCCTGAGTGATCAATACGGGTTCGTGATTGCGTCGGACGAGTGCTACAGCGAGATCTATTTCCGGGACGAGGCGCCTTTGGGCGGCCTCGAAGCCGCAGCACGCCTGGGACGAACCGACTTCAAGAATCTGGTGTCGTTCACCAGCCTGTCCAAGCGCAGCAATGTTCCCGGCATGCGAAGCGGCTTCTGCGCGGGCGATGCGCAATGGATTCAAAAATTCTTGCTCTACCGCACCTACCATGGCAGCGCAATGAGTCCGGTGGTGCAGGCGGCGAGCATTGCCGCATGGGACGACGAGGCCCACGTCATTGATAACCGGGCGAAGTACCGCACCAAGTTCGCAGAGGTGACACCACTTCTGGCCGAGGTCATGGATGTGGCTTTGCCGGATGCCGGCTTTTATTTGTGGGCGGATGTCAAAGGCAGCGACACCGAGTTCGCCCGCGACTTGCTCGCTCAATACAATGTGACCGTGTTGCCGGGTAGCTACCTGGCACGTGAAGCCCATGGTTTCAACCCGGGCGCAGGCCGTATCCGCATGGCGCTGGTGGCTGAGACCGCAGAGTGTGTCGAAGCTGCCCAACGCATCGTGCAATTTGTGAAAAACCGGGCGGCCTGAGCACAGCGCGGCCCCCTCCCCCTTTAACTCCTGAAAACACCATGACACAACAACTCCAAACCGTGATCGAAGCTGCGTGGGAAGACCGCGCGAATATCTCTGTGGCCTCTGCGCCTGCTGAAGTCCGCGATGCCGTGGAACATGTCCTGAATGAACTCGATACGGGTCGCCTGCGTGTTGCCACCCGTGAAGGCGTGGGCCAGTGGACCACCCACCAGTGGATCAAAAAGGCAGTGCTGTTGAGCTTCCGCCTCAAAGACAACGAAATCGTCCAATCCGGCGACCTCGGCTTCTATGACAAGGTACCCACCAAGTTTGCCGGCATGAGCGCTGAAGCCATGAAGGCGACCGGTGTGCGCGTGGTGCCTCCAGCGGTCGCACGTCGCGGAAGTTTCCAGGGCAAGGGCGTGATCCTGATGCCGTCGTACTGCAACATCGGCTCTTATGTGGATGAGGGCACCATGGTCGATACATGGGCCACGGTGGGCTCTTGTGCTCAGATCGGTAAAAACGTGCACCTGTCCGGTGGTGTTGGCATTGGTGGCGTTTTGGAACCGATGCAAGCAGGCCCGACCATCATTGAAGACAATTGCTTCGTGGGCGCACGCTCTGAGGTGGTCGAAGGCGTGATCGTCGAGGAAAACTCGGTGATCTCGATGGGTGTGTACATCGGCCAAAGCACTCCGATTTATGACCGCGCCACAGACACTGTGAGCTACGGCCGCGTGCCTGCCGGCTCGGTGGTGGTGAGCGGCAACCTGCCCAAGGGTGACGGCAAATACAGCATGTACGCAGCGATCATTGTGAAAAAGGTCGATGCCAAAACACGCTCCACGACCAGCTTGAACGACCTGTTGCGCGACTAAGCGCATCCCACGGAAGGCAACTATGGCCACGACCGGCACCGCGCAACCCGTTGGCACGATGGAGCGCATCCTGCGCCTGATGAGTGAGAAGAAGGCGTCCGACGTCTACCTCTCGGCCCATGCGCCCGCGCTCATCAAAATCAACGGGCAATGCGTCCCGATCAATAGCCAAACCTTGCCTTCTGATGCGCCCAAAAACCTGCTAGCGGAGGTGTTGCAACCGCAGCAGATTGCTGAATTGGAGCGAACCGGCGAACTCAACATTGGTTTCCCGATTCCCGGAGTGGGCCGGTTCCGGGTGAGTGCCATGCGCCAGCGCGGCACGATTGCAGCGGTCATTCGCTACATCAGCGTGGATGTGCCCCCGCTGCACAGCCTGCAACTGCCGCCGGTTTTGGCCGACTTGATCATGGAAAAGCGGGGCTTGTTGCTGATGGTCGGTGCCACCGGTGCCGGCAAAAGCACCACCCTCGCATCGATGCTGGACCACCGCAATGAAAATGTGTCCGGCCATATCCTGACGATTGAAGACCCGGTGGAGTTTTTGTTCCGGAACAAGAAGTCTGTGGTCAACCAGCGGGAAGTTGGAACCGATACCGAGTCTCTGCAAGTTGCCCTGAAAAATGCGCTGCGCCAGGCGCCGGACGTGATTTTGATCGGTGAAATCCGCGACCAGGAAACCATGTCAGCTGCGATTGCCTACGCGCAATCAGGCCACCTGTGCCTGGCCACGATGCACGCCAACAACAGCTACCAAGCGCTGAACCGCATCTTGAGCTTCTACCCGGTGGAAGTCCGCCCCACCATGCTGGGTGATCTGGCCACCGCTTTGCGCGCGATTGTGTCGCAGCGCTTGATGCGCACGACCTCGGGGCTGCGCGCCCCCGCCGCAGAGGTATTGCTCAATACCAAGCTGGTGGCTGAAATGATTGAAAAAGGCGACTTCTCGGCGGTGCGCGAAGCGATGGAGCAGTCGATGGCCGAGGGCTCTCAAACCTTCGAGGCAGACATCGCGCGCTTGATCCAAGACGGCGTGGTGGATCGCAAAGAAGGCTTGGCCCATGCGGACTCGCCCACCAACCTGATGTGGCGTTTGCAAAACGACTTCACCAAGGCCGCGCAGAGCGCCGCCTTGCCGGAGGAAGACGATGAAGCGTCTTTCACCGAAATTACCCTGGATGTAAAACACTGATGACGAGAACCCTGCAGCTCACCGAGCAACTGATATCCATGGCGTCGGTGACGCCTTCCGACGGTGGCTGCCAGGCCTTGATCGCCGAACGACTGCGCCCATTGGGCTTTGTGTGTGAAACCGTAGAGAGCGGCCCCGATGACTTCCGGGTCACCAATTTATGGGCAAAACGACCTGCAGGCCCGGCAGGTAATGCGCAGGCAGCTAGCAAAACTATAGCAAAGACGCTGGTTTTCGCCGGGCACACGGACGTGGTGCCCACCGGGCCGCAAGCCCAATGGGACAGCCCCGCCTTTGTACCCAGCCACCGCGACGGCAAGTTGTTCGGCCGTGGCGCGAGCGACATGAAAACCTCGCTGGCAGCCTTTGTGGTGTCGATTGAAGAGTTTTTGGCGGAGTACCCGGCGCCAGACCTCCACATCGCGTTGCTATTGACCAGCGACGAAGAAGGCCCTGCACTCGACGGCACCGTGGTGATGTGCCAATTGCTGCAAGCCCGCGGTGAGGTGCTGGACTATTGCATTGTGGGTGAACCCACCTCGGTCGAGCGCACCGGTGACATGATCAAAAATGGTCGCCGCGGGACCATGAGCGGCAAGCTCACGGTCAAGGGGGTGCAAGGTCATATTGCCTACCCGCATTTGGCCAAAAACCCCATCCATTTGGCAGCCCCTGCCCTGGCCGAATTGGTAGGCATCGAATGGGACAAGGGCAATGACTACTTCCCGGCCACAACCTGGCAGGTGAGCAACATTCACGGCGGAACTGGCGCGAGCAACGTCATCCCCGGTCATGTGGTGATTGACTTCAATTTCCGCTTCTCAACCGAATCCACGCCGGAGAGCTTGCAAAAGCGATTGGCCAGCGTGTTGGCCAAGCACGAGCTCGACTACGACCTCGTCTGGACCATAGGCGGCCTGCCATTCCTGACGACACCCGGCCCGCTGGTAGATGCGGTGCGTGATGCCATCCGGGCAGAAACCGGTATCGAGACCCAACTCTCCACCACCGGCGGCACCAGTGACGGGCGGTTCATTGCCCAGGTATGCGCCCAAGTCGTCGAAGTCGGCCCGCCAAACGCCACCATCCACAAAATCAACGAGCATGTGAAGGTTGCAGATATCGAGCCGCTCAAAAACATTTACCGCCGTGTGCTCGAGAACCTGAACAAGGCGGGTGCGGCATGAACTTGTTGGAACTGGTTGCGGAATCCAAGCAGCGACTTGAGGAGGCCGGCGTGTCCTTCGGGCATGGCACTACCAACGCGGCAGACGAAGCAGCTTGGCTGGTGTTACATGCCCTGAATCTGCCGCTCGATACCCCGCTGGGATCCGATGATGAAGCATCAAAACGGCCGGTAGCCCCCGAAGAATATGCGCAAGCCGCTACGCTTTTAGGAGCGCGCATCAGCACGCGCAAACCTGCTGCTTACCTGACCCGCGAGGCGTGGTTGCAGGGTGTGCCGTTTTACGTCGACGAGCGCGTGATTGTTCCGCGCTCCCTTATTGCAGAGCTCTTGGTGGACGGCGGTATCGACTACTGGCTTTTGGAGAGCACCCACAAAGTGCTGGATTTGTGCACCGGCAATGGCAGCCTGGGCATTCTGGCGGCGATGGTGTACCCCGATGTGGTGGTGACCGCCGCCGACATTTCGGCAGATGCCTTGGCAGTCGCACGCATCAATGTCGACAAACACGCGATGCAGGAGCGCATTACGCTGGTGCAGTCCGACGGTTTGGACGCGGTGCACGACACGTTTGACCTGATTCTCTGCAATCCACCGTATGTCAATGCCCAAAGCATGGCTGCGCTGCCCGCCGAATACAAAGCCGAACCCTTTATTGCCCTAGACGGTAACCAAGCTGGTGGCAGTGGCGATGGCATGGACTTTGTTCGCACTCTTTTGAGCGGCGTGTGCACAAAATTGTCTGAGGATGGGGTGCTGGTACTGGAAATCGGCAACGAGCGGGAATTTTTTGAAGCCGCTTTCCCGGATCTTGAAGTCGTCTGGCTCGAAACAAGCGCAGGTGAAGACCAGGTGCTACTGGTGACCTATGACGCCTTGCAGCGCTTGCAGACACACTGAACTTTTTCTCTGAATTGATCAGCCCCGTGTCGGGGCTGATAAACCATTGCCCGCCACAAGCGGGGCCACTATCTGCGGCTAGCGCCGCATTCACATCATGATTACTCTCAAAAATGTCACCTTGCGCCGCAGCGCCAAGGTGTTGCTCGAAGGCGCCTCTGTCGCCCTGAATCCGGGCGAAAAAGTTGGCCTGGTCGGCCGCAATGGGGCCGGTAAGTCGAGCCTGTTTGCCCTGCTCAATGGCAACCTGCATGAGGATGCCGGCGAGTACTACATTCCTGCCCAGTGGCGCATGGGCCAGGTGGCGCAGGACATGCCTGAAACCGAACAAGGCGCCACCGACTTTGTGATCGAGGGTGACACACAACTGGGGGCTGCACGTGCTGAAGTGACGGCGGCCGAGGCAACCGATGATTACGAGCGCATGGCAAATGCCTACACAGCGCTCCACGATGCGGGTGAGTACGATGCGGCAGCCCGCGCACAAGCACTGATTTTGGGTCTCGGGTTCAAAACGACCGAACTCGACAAGCCGGTGAACAGCTTCTCAGGTGGCTGGCGGATGCGTTTGCAATTGGCACGCGCACTGATGTGCCCGAGTGACCTGTTGCTGCTGGACGAGCCTACCAACCACTTGGATTTGGATGCCTTGGTATGGCTGGAAGCATGGCTCAAAAAGTACGAAGGCACCATGGTCGTTATCAGCCACGATCGGGAGTTTTTGGATGCGGTGACCAATGTCACGCTGCACATCGACATGGGCAAGCTGGTGCGTTACGGAGGCAACTACAGCAAGTTTGAAGATATGCGCGCCGAACAAATGGAACTGCAGCAAAACGCCTTCTCTAAACAGCAGGACAAGATTGCCCACCTGCAGAAGTTCATTGCCCGTTTCAAGGCCAAGGCCAGCAAAGCCAAGCAGGCCCAGAGCCGTGTGAAGGCCCTGGACCGGATGGAGAAAATCGCGCCCTTGCTCTCGGAGGCGGACTTCAGCTTCGAATTCAAAGAGCCGGCGAACCTACCTAACCCCATGCTGTCCATGCAGGGGGTGAATTTTGGCTACCCGCCCCCTGAAGATGCGCCCAAAGGCACGCCCCCCACGGTGATCGTGCACAACGTCAGCAAATCGGTGCTCGCGGGCCAACGTATTGGTATCTTGGGCGCAAACGGCCAGGGCAAGTCGACCCTGGTAAAAACGGTTGCGCGGGACCTTAAAACCCTTGGTGGTGAGGTCACAGAAGGCAAAGGCTTGAATATTGGTTACTTTGCGCAGCAGGAACTGGATGTGCTGCGGCCCGATGAGACGCCACTGGAACACATGATTCGGTTGGTCAAAGATATGACAGCCGCCGGAAAAATTGCCGGACAACAAACCCGTGAACAGGATCTGCGCAGCTTTCTGGGGACCTTCAATTTCAGCGGCGACATGGTGAAACAGTCGGTCGGCAGCATGAGCGGGGGCGAAAAAGCGCGCCTGGTGCTGTGCATGATCGTTTGGCAGCGCCCCAACCTCTTGTTGCTGGATGAGCCAACCAACCACTTGGATTTGGCGACCCGTGAAGCGCTTGCGATGGCGCTAAATGAGTTTGAAGGCACTGTGATGCTGGTCAGCCACGACCGAGCGCTGCTTCGATCGGTCTGCGATGAGTTTTGGATGGTATCGCGCGGTGGCGTGGAGCCGTTCGATGGCGACTTGGACGATTACCAGCGCTATTTGCTGGACGAAGCCAAGCGCCAGCGCGAGCTTGCCAAAGAGGAAGCCAAGGCAGGTGCTATTGCACCCTCACCTGCTACCTCTGCCCTGCCCG
>DAINNP010000016.1:0-18214 GCA_036735785.1 Rhodoferax sp.
TCCAATGGGCGTCGGCCGTGAGTTGGGCCCATTGGTCGTAATCGCGGGCTTGGCCCCGCATGTAAATCATGCCGTTGATGCTGCTGCAGCCACCCAGGGTCTTACCTCGCGGGTAGCGCAGGCTGCGCCCGTTCAGCCCGGCCTCGGGGGCTGTGTGAAACAGCCAATCGGTGCGCGGGTTGCCAATGCAGTACAGGTAGCCCACGGGGATGTGGATCCAGTGGTAATCGTCCTTGCGGCCCGCCTCGATCAGCAGCACCCGCTTGGAGGCATTGGCACTCAACCGGTTAGCGAGCAGGCAGCCGGCAGTGCCTGCGCCGATGATGATGTAGTCAAAAGTAGTGTCGTTGTTCATAGCAGCAAAAAGCACGCTGCCGCAACGGCAGTCGGGAGAAGGGCGCCGAGCAGCAAGCCGCCGGCACCGATGGATTGGTCATCAAAACCGTGGCGCAGCAGCGCAACGCCCGCCGGGTTAGGGGCATTGGCGATCACCGTCAGCCCCCCGCCCGCAACGGCACCGGCCACCAGCATGTACTGCGAGGCGGGTGAAATACCCTGAATCAACGAGCCCAAGTAGGTCAGCGCCGCATTGTCGGTAAAAGCCGTCAGCACCAAGGCCCCGAAAAACAGCGCCGTGGGCTCGAGGCCGGACACGATCGGTTGGAGCCACCACTGCTGCATGCCCCCCAGAACCACCAGGCCCGCCAAAAAGAATCCGACCAGCAAACCCTCCTTGAGGATCAAGGGCGACTGGAATCGCGCATAGGCCTGGGTGTAGCCCAGAAAGAACAAAAACAAGCCCAGAAATAGCACCGGGTGGTGCGCAAGAACCACCACGCCCGCCAGAAACCCGAGGTGCACCAGGCTCACCAAGGCCGGCACTGGCACCTCCCCCGGTGTGGCGGTGTGGGCAGGCGTAGCCAGCAAATAGCGCCGCAAAACCCAGGTCATGGCACTCGCGTTCACCAGCACGGCGATGGTGGCTTTCCAGCCGAATTGAGTGGCCATGAAGGCGGTGTCCCAGTTCCAGGTGGCGGCCACCATCAGCACCGGCGGCGCGGCATATGAGGTGAGCGTGCCGCCGATGGAAATATTGACAAACAGCACGCCCAGAGCCGCATATTTCAGCCGCTCAGGCATCTCGGCGCGGAAGATCTGCGGCGCGAGCATCAGGGCCGCCAGTGTCATGGCGGCAGGCTCTGTGATCAGGGAGCCCAGAAGCGGCACTGCAGCCAAACCCAGCCAGGCCAACACCAAGGAAGAGGGCAGCGGCACGATCCGGCTGATGCCATTCAGGGCCGCGCGCACAGCCTCAAGCACCGGGCGCGAAGCGGCCACCACCATCACCACGCACACAAACAACGGCTCGGTGTAGTGGCGAGATTCGGCGTAGGCGATGGCCTCGCTGCCACCGGCGATCAGGGCTATCGCAGCAACCAGCACAAAAGCCCAAAAGCCGAACACCACTTCCACCTCGCCCAGCAGATGAAACAAACCGGCATGCGCCGGATGGCGGTGGGCCAGCGACTCCAGGTACTTGGCGCAAAAAGTGTGGATGAGTGCAATGCCGAACAGTACGGCGCCCACCATATTCAGCAGGCTTGCCGTATCTAGCGAGCCACTCATGTGCCTGTCCAGAGCGGCTTGCGCTTTTCCTGAAAGGCTTTTTGGCCCTCGCGGGCGTCATCGGTGAGGGTGAAGAGCGCGATCTGGCTCTCGGTGAACGCCATGGACTCCTCGAACGCCATGGTCTCCACCGATTTCATGGTGTACAGCCCCCGGCGAATGGCTGCGGGGGACTTGTCCAGTATCCGGTCCAGCAGCCATTGCAATTTGGCATCCACATCGTCGTCCACATGGTTGACCAGCCCGTAGGCCAGTGCCTGAGCGCTCGTGATCGGTTCGCCGGTGATGCACATCTCGGCAAGCACCCGGCGCGGCACCAGGTGTTGCAGCACCGTGAGTACCTGCGCCGGAAACACGCCGACTTTGACTTCCGGCAGGCCGAAGGTGGCGTGGCTCGCCGCCACGGCCATGTCGCACATGGACAGCAGGCCCATGCCACCGGCCAGACAAAAGCCGTTGACCCGTGCAATCAGCGGAATATGGCTGGCGCGGGCCGCGCGCAAGAGCTGGGCCAGGTGGGCGTGGGGTTGCGAATAGTCGCCGGTAAAGACTTTGGATGCCTGCAAGTCAGCGCCCGAGCAAAACGCCTTGGGGCCTGCACCGGTGATCACGATCGCGCGGATGTCCGCTTGGTGCTGAGCCGCGCGAATCGCATCGGCCATGCCTGCAATCACGCCGTGGCTCATGGCATTGCGGCGCTCTTCGCGCTGGATGGTGAGCCACAGCACAGCGCCGCGTTGTTCGATTCCCAGTTCTTCGGTCGGGCCTACGTTTTCTTGCATGGTCGGTTTGTCTCCTGTCGATATTTTGCTTGCAATTGTGAGCAGTTACCATGCGCACCTTAGCCACTCACACTACCAGACCCGTGGAGGACACCCAGCCCGCACTCAGCATCACCCAGGACCCCGAAGGTCTGCGGGTCACTCTGCGCGGGACATGGACGGCCGATGCGCTCTCAGCGCCTGCCGTCTGGCTTGGCATCGAGGCCCAATGGCGCACCGTAGCGGCGGCGGTCAAGGCCGCTCCGACCGTGGTGTGGGACGCGCAGCCGGTGCTGCGCATGGACCATACCGGTGCCCAGGCGCTCTGGAACTTCTGGAGTCGCCACTGGCCGGAGCAACTGCTGGCCGAGCCTATCCATAAAGCCCTGCTGGAGCGGGTGGCGCGCTTTTCGGTGCCACCGCCTCCCGCCGACCCTATGGACTGGCATGTGTTGTTGACGGCCTTGGGCCGCAAACTCGCCGGTGTGCAGTCGCACCTGGTCGGGTTGCTGCGCATGACGGGGCAGTTGCTGTTGGACTGCGTGCAACTCGCCCGCCACCCCCTGCAGGGCCCTTGGCGGGATGTGTCGGGGCACCTTTACCGCATCGGGGCCACTGCGCTGCCGATTACCGCGCTCGTGGGCTTTTTGATCGGCGTGGTGTTGGCGTACCTGATGTCCAAGCAGCTGCGCCAATACGGCGCGGACAGCTTCATCGTCAATATTCTCGGCATGTCACTGATACGCGAGCTCGGGCCTGTGCTGGCAGCGATTCTGGTAGCTGGGCGTTCGGGCTCGGCGATCACGGCGCAAATCGGCGTCATGCGGGTGACGGAAGAGCTCGACGCCATGCGCGTCATGGGCATTCCCAAGGGATTCCGGCTCGTCATGCCTCGCACCTTGGCCATGGCGGTGGCCATGCCCTTGGTCGCAGTGTGGACCACGCTGGCGGCCTTGCTGGGTGGCATGCTGGCCGCAGACCTCAGTATGGGTCTCACACCGGCGTATTTTGTGTCTGCCTTGCCCAAAACCGTAGAGATTGCCAACCTGTGGCTGGCCCTGGGCAAGTCCTGTGTGTTTGGCGTCCTGATTGCGCTGATCGCCTGCCACCATGGCCTTCGGGTCAAGCCGGACACCCAGAGTCTGGGCCAAGGCACCACCGCGTCGGTGGTGAGCTCCATCACCATGGTGATTCTGGTGGATGCGCTCTTTGCGGTCATTTTTAAATCGGTGGGCCTATGAGCGACGCTGCCAAGGCCATGGTGCAGATCGACAAGCTGTGGTCCGTGTTCAAGACCGCTGGCACCGCCACCGTGATCCACCAAGACCTCGACCTCACAGTCGCGCGAGGGGAACTGCTCTCGATCGTGGGCGGCTCCGGCAGCGGCAAAACCGTCTTGCTGCGCCAGATGCTCGGGCTGGAGACACCGACCCGCGGCACCGTGACCGTGCAAGGCCGGCCTGCTGCAGAGCTGGGGCGCGCCGGAGCGTCCAGCCGGGTGGGCATGTTGTTTCAGCATGGGGCTTTGTTTTCTGCATTTACCGTGTTGGAGAACATTGCATTTCCGCTGCGGGAGCGCGGCACCCTGCCGCCCGCCTTGGTGCGCGATGTGGCCATGGTCAAGTTGCAGATGGTGGGGCTGGACCCCAAGCACGCCCACAAAATGCCGTCGGACTTGTCCGGCGGCATGATCAAGCGGGTGGCACTGGCGCGCGCACTCGCCATGGACCCGCCCTTGCTGCTGCTGGACGAGCCCACCGCAGGCCTGGACCCCGATAGCGCCGATGCCTTTTGTGCGCTTTTGCAGAGTCTGCACCGGGAGCTGGACCTGACGGTGGTGATGGTGACCCACGACCTCGATACCATTTTCGAACTCAGCACCCGGATTGCGGTCGTGGCGGACAAGCGGGTGGTGCTAGATGCGGCACCAGAAGCGGTAGTGGCTTTTGAGCATCCGTTTGTGCAAGACTTTTTCAGGGGTGGACGAGGGCGCCGTGCGCAAGCGCTCTTGCATTCGCCCTCCAATGCAGGTTAGATCGACAAGGTATGGAAAACAAATCTCACGCCCTGGCTGCCGGGGCCTTTGTGGTGGCACTGTTGGCATTGCTGACGGCGCTGGCAGTGTGGCTGACCCGGGACACCACTGAGCAGCGCCTGTTCGAGATATCGAGCGCCGAAGGCGTGACCGGCTTGCAGCCCCAAGCCGCAGTCCGCTACAAAGGGGTGCTGGTCGGCCGGGTGACCGGTATCGCGCTCGACCCCCTGCAGCGGGGCAATGTGCTGCTGCGCATTGCGGTCAATGAAGCGGCCCCGATCACCCGCACCACCTATGCCTCGCTGGGTTTCCAGGGCGTGACCGGCTTGGCCTTTGTGCAGCTCGACGACAAGGACGAAGGCAGCCCCGCGCTGGTGGCAGAGGGCGACGCAGCCCCCCGCATTCCGATGCGGGCTGGCATGGTGTCGCGCTTGTCGGAGCAGGGCGGCAACCTGCTCACCCAGCTCGAGCAAGCCAGCATCCGGATGAACGGCTTGCTGGCCAACGACAACCAAAAGCAATTGATGGGCGCGATCAGCAACCTGAGCGATGCCGCCGCCAACATCAGCGCCCTGACCAAACGGGCAGACCAGGTGCTGGGGGCCGACGGCAACCCGGTGGCGATGAACCTGCCCCACATGGTGGCCCAGGCAGACGCTACCTTGAAAAGTATCCAAATCACCACCGAGCGCCTGGGCGCCAGCGCCGATGCGGTGCGCAACTCGGCCACCGAGTTCCAGCGGACCTCCCAGCGTATGAGCGACCCGGGAGGCACCCTCGACAAAATCGGCCAGAGCACCGATGCGCTGGCGACGACCAGCCGCCAGATCCAGATCCAGTTGCTGCCGCGCCTTCAGCGCACGGTCGAGGACACCGGCCGCACAGCCCGCCAGGTGGGCCGCGCGGTGGAGAGTCTGAATGACAACCCCCAAAGTGTGCTGTTCGGGCGCACTACCGGTCTGCCCGGCCCCGGCGAGTCCGGCTTTGTGGCGCCGGCGCCGGCTACAGCCCCATGAGGGTTCTGAACCATGAGAGTGAATTTGCTATGAAAAAAATAGCTGCCCGTGCAGGTATTGCTTGGGCTAGAGCCGCATTTGGCTTGATTTTTGTCGTGGCGCTGGGCGCCTGCTCTGCGCCGCGTGGGGTGACCACGGCGGTGTATGACTTCGGCCCGGGCGTGGTGGAGCCGCAGCCGCAGAACCGCATGGCGCCCTTGCCCTTGTTGGTGATGGCCGATGTACAGGCCCCGCTTGCGCTGGAGGGCTCGGCAGTGCTCTACCGCCTCAACTACACCGATGGTCAGCTGTTGCGCCCCTATGCCCAAGCCCGCTGGAGCATGCCGCCTGCGCAGCTACTGCGCCAGCAACTGCGGGCCACATTGAGCGCACAGCGCCCGATCCTCAATGCGAACGAAGGTGGCCCCAGCCCTGCCGGAGCACTGGTGTTGCGCATGGAGCTCGAAGAGTTCAGCCAGCTGTTTGACAGCCCGCAGGCCAGCCGCGGCGTGCTGCGGGTGCGGGCCACCTTGCTCCGTGCAGGTCCAGGGGGCGAAAGCCTGGTGGCGCAGCGCACCGTAGTGGCCAGCAGCCCCGCGCCCACGCCCGATGCGGCCGGTGGTGTGCGCGCCTTGACCGTGGCGGCCCAGTCCGCGATCACACAGCTTGACGACTGGGTGCAGCAAACCCAAGCCGCCTTGCCCACCAGACCCTGAACCCGGGGGCGATGCCATGGCTGAACTTCTGACCTTGCAATCCCTGCCGCTGTTTCCGCTCAACACGGTGCTGTACCCCGGTGGCAGTTTGCAGCTGCAGATTTTCGAGGTGCGCTACCTGGACCTCATCGGCCGGTGCCACAAAACGGGAGCCCCTTTCGGCGTGGTCTCGCTGACCCAGGGGCAAGAGGTGCGGCGCCCCGAGGCTTCCGGCGACGGGTTTGCGAACGAAGCGTTTGTGGACATCGGCACCCTGGCGACCGTGACCGAGTTTTCGGCACCGCAAGCGGGCCTGATGCTGGTGCGCTGCACGGCGGGCGAGCGCTTTCGCATTACCCGGCGCGAGCGCCTCAAGCACGGTTTGTGGGTGGCGGATGTGCAAGGCCTGCCGCCTGATCGCACCATGCCGGTGCCGGACGATTTGAAAGTAGTGTCCAAAGCGCTGGAGTCGCTCTTGGAGAACCTGAGCCTGCGCAACGGAGCGGCAGAGCTGCCGGTGCAGCCGCCTTACCAGTTTGACGACTGTGCCTGGGTCGCCAACCGGTGGTGCGAGTTATTGCAGCTCCCGCCAGAGCTGCGCCAAGGGCTGATGCAGCTCGACAACCCCTTGCTCCGCTTGGAGCTGGTAGGCGACTTTTTAAACCGCCACGGCATAGCAGACACCTGAGCCTGCGCAGGTCACTTATTGGCCGCCGAGCACCGGGAAGAGCTTGGTCAGCCCGTCGCTCATCACCTCGACCGCCAAGGCCGCCAGAATCAGTCCCATCAGCCGGGTCATCACATTGATGCCGGTTTTGCCCAGAAAACGGGCAATCGGTTGTGCCAGCGAGAAGCACAGGGCCGTGGCCAGCGCGATCACCACGCCGTACCCGACCAGGGTGCTGAGTTGGAAAAACGTTTTGGCCTTGTCGGCATAAATCACCACGGTGGACATGGTGGCCGGGCCGGTCAGCAGCGGAATAGTGAGTGGCACGACCGCAATGCTGGCACCCATGGCGGCCTTTTCTGCGCCATCCTGCAGTTCGTGGCTGCTGGGTTTGGCTTCGGCGGGTTGCGCGTTCAGCATGTTCAGGGCACTGGTCAGCAGCAACATGCCGCCGCCCACCTGGAAGCTGGCCAGCGAAATGCCGAAAAACTCCAGAATCTGCAAGCCCAGCAATGCGCTGACCGCAATCACCACAAAGGCGCTGAACGACGACACCCAGATAGTGTTGCGCCGTTGGGCCCCGGAGAATCCTTGGGTGTAGTGGATGAAAAATGGCACGATGGCCAGCGGGTTCACGATGGCCAGCAGGGTCACCAGAGGTTTAAGGTCCATAGCTCGGTCCGGTTGGTGCTGCCGGGAGCGGCAGAGGCACGGATAGTAATGCACCCGGGCAGTGCGCGCATCGGTAAAACCTGCTACACCTGCGATCCATTCTTTGGCGGAGCGCGCACGATGCAACACACGTTTTTGACCTGGCTGTTCACCGGAATGGCATGGGCGGCCGGCGCGCAAGCCGCCGACTATGCCGGCCCTATTTTTGATGCCCATCTGCACTACAACGTGGAGGCACAGCAAGCCCATCCCTTGGATGACGTGCTGGCCCGCATGCAGCGCAGCGGGGTGCGGGCGGTGCTGGCCAACTCCCGCCCCAATGACGGCACCCGCACCTTGGCGTCAGCCGGTGCTTTGACGCAGGCGGCTGGCGTCACGGTGGTTCCGCTGGTTCGCCTCTACCGGGACCGGGCCGATTACGACAACTGGTTTCGCGACCCGACGATTGCCACCATGGTGGATATGGAGTTGGCGCGGGGCACGGCGGCTGGCCCTTACCGGGGGCTGGGCGAGTTCCACCTCTATGACAGCGCCAATGCCAGCGGCCCGGTGGCAGTGCAGTTGATGGCGCGGGCCGAGCGCGAACGTCTGGTGGTGCTGGCGCATGTGGACGACATCGCCATCGATGGCCTGTTGGGTGCCACCCCCTCCGGCGGTGCGCGCAGCCGGCTCATCTGGGCGCACACCGGCATAGGCGGTGTACCGGTAGAGAGGGTGCGCGCCTTGCTGCGCAAGTACCCGGGTTTGATGGGGGAGCTGTCTTACCGCCCGGGGCTGACCTGCGCCACCGGATCGGCCCCCGTGCTATGCCCCGAGTGGCGGGCTTTGTTGCTGGAGTTTCCGGACCGGTTCGTGATCGGCTCCGACACCTGGGTCAACCAGCGCTGGCAGTATTACGAAGCGCTGATGTCCGAGTACCGCGCCTGGCTGGGCGGCTTGCCGCCTGCTGTGGCCCGCAAGATTGCATGGGGCAATGCTGCCGGGCTTTTCGGCTTGCCGCTTGAGCTCGCCGCACGGCCGTGAGGCGAGGGCACTGTCAGCGCCCGCCGGCTACATCCAGCAGCGCGCCGGTGGTGTAGCTGGACTGTGCGCTTAAGAGCCACACGATGCTGGCGGCCACCTCCTCGGCGCGGCCGGGGCGCTGCATGGGCACCTGGGGCGCTAGCCGCTGGGCCCGGTCTGGTTGTCCGCCCGAGGCGTGGATGTCGGTGTCAATGATTCCGGGGCGCACCGCATTCACCCGGATGCCTTCAGTCGCCACTTCGCGCGCCAGGCCGACGGTGAAGCTGTCGATCGCGCCTTTGCTGGCCGCATAGTCCACATACTGCCCGGGCGAGCCCAGGGTAGCGGCCACGCTGGAGAGGTTCACGATGCTGCCGCCCTCACCCCCGCAGCGGGTGCTCATGCGGCGCACGGCTTCGCGTGCACACAGCATGCTGCCCAACACGTTGGTGTTGAGCATGCGGCGCATGCGCTCTGCACTCATGTCGGCCACGCGGCAGGCATGGTCCACCACCCCGGCGTTGTTGACCAGCCCGGTGATTCGGCCGAGTTTGGCATCGACTTTGTCAAACATGGCGAGCACCTGGGCCTCTTCGGCCACATCGGCCTGTACCGTGATCGCGGTCCCGCCCTGCTGGCGGATCTGGCGCACCACCTCGTCGGCGGCCAGTGAGTTGTGTGCGTAGTTAACGGCGACGGCATAGCCAGCATTCGCTGCCGCCAAAGCCGTGGCGGCACCGATACCGCGGGAGCCGCCGGTGATGAGAACAATAGATTGCATGGTGCCCATGGTAAAGCGCACGCCGTTTTTTGGCTTACGCTTGTGGCTTACTGCCGCAACGACGGCATTCAATGGTCAATCCGGAGGACTTTATGGCAAATTGGATCGTAGGAATGCGCCGCGCAGCGGCATGGGGTGTGCGTATGGCCGTGGCATCGGCTTTCATGGTCACGGCAGCACAGGCCCAGACCGGGCCGGTGCGGATTCTGGTCGGCTTTCCTGCTGGCGGGGGAACTGACGCGATTGCCCGCACCTTGGCGGACAAACTCAAAGACCAGCTCGGTGTGCCGGTGGTGGTGGAGAACAAGGCCGGTGCAGGCGGCCAGATTGCGGCCCAAAGCCTCAAAGCAGCAGCGCCCGATGGCAACACGCTGTTTTTGACCCACGACCACACGATTTCCATCTTGCCGCAGGTGGTCAAGAACCCCGGTTTTGACCCGGCCAAAGACTTTGTTCCGGTGGCTGGTTTCGCTACCTTTGTGAATGCTTTGGCGGTGTCTGGCGGCACCCCTGCCAAATCGACGGCCGAGTACGTGGCCTGGGTGCGCACCCAGGGCGGTAAGGGCACGCTGGGGGTGCCGGCGCCGGCCTCCACACCGGAGTTTCTGGTCAAGGTGCTGGGCGAGAAATACAAGCTGGACCTGGTGGCCGCCCCGTACCGCGGCAGCGCACCGATGATGGCCGATATGCTGGGCAACCAAATCGCCGCTGGCGTGGGCTCGGTGCCGGACTTTATTGAAAACCACAAGGCCGGAAAAATCCGCATCGTGGCGGTGCTCGGTGGCAGCCGCCAGGCGATCCTGCCGGATGTGCCCACATTTAGCGAGCTCGGGTTAGGCGGTTTGGAAGACATGCCGTACTACGGGCTGTTTGCTCCGGCCGGCACACCCAAAGCGGCCATCGACAAGGTCTCGGACGCGCTGGCCAAAGTGCTGGCACAGCCCGACGTGAAAGACCACCTCACCGCCATGGGCCTGACGGTGGGTTTCATGAACTCGCAGCAACTCGCCAAGCGTGAGCAGGCGTACACCCAGGTCTGGGCGAAGCTGATCAAAGCCAGCGGCTTTCAGGCGCAGTAAACAGTGCACGCCATGTCAGGACATCCCATGGGCATCACCATCAGTCTCACCTGTGCCGACGGCACTTCCATTCCTGCCTATGTGGCCAGGCCTGCCGCTACCCCGCGTGGGGGCTTGGTCTTGTTGCAAGAAATCTTCGGCGTGAACACCCACATCCGGGCAGTGGCAGACAGCTACGCCGCCGATGGCTACTTGGTGGTGGCGCCTGCCATGTTTCACCGGGTGCAAGCCGGCGTCGAGCTGGGCTACAGCCCGGATGATGTGGCCGCCGGTGTTGCGCTCAAGGCGCGCACCGAGGCGTTGCCGCCCCCCGGCCCCCTGCAAGAGGTGCAGGCCGCGGTGGACGCTGCGCGCAGTGCCGGCAAGGTGGCGGTGATGGGTTACTGCTGGGGCGGCTGGCTGGCTTGGCGTGCAGCCGAACAGGTGCCGGGCTTGGCCGGGGCGGTGCCCTATTACGGGGGCGGCATGACAACACCGGTCGAGGCCGCGCGCACGCCCGCGTGCCCGGTGCTGGCGCATTTCGGCGAGCAGGACCACGCCATTCCCTTGGCCACGGTGCAGGCGTTCACGCTGGCGCAGCCGGGGGTGGAGGTGCATCTCTATCCGGCCCAGCACGGCTTTAACTGCGACCAGCGCGGCGCCTACCAGGCCGAGGCCGCTGCCCTGGCGCGGCAGCGCACGCTGGCTTTTTTACGCACCCACGTCGGTTGACGAGCGGGGCGCCGGTGCCCTAAACCAGGCTACCGGTTGGTGCGCGCGAGGTAGCGCTTGCGCCAGAAGACGAGGGCCAATGCAGCCGCCGTCAGGCCCATCGCCCCCAAAATCCACCAGAAGCCGCCTTGCTGGTGGAGCAGGGGGATGAAGTCGAAGTTCATCCCGAAAATACCGGCCATCAGATTCAGCGGCAAAAAGATGGCGGTCAGCACCGTGAGCGTGCGCATGATGTCGTTGGTGCGGCTGCCTTGCACGCTGAAGTGCATTTGCACGGCGGTCTCCACGCTTTGCTCCAAGCGACGCACGTGGTGGACTACCCGCTCAATATGCTCCAGCACATCGCGGCTGCGTACCTCCAGCAGCTCGCGCTCGCGGGCATCGGCGGGGCCCGTAGTCTCCGGCCAGGTCTTGATGGCTTCTATCCAATCCTGAATGCTGGAGCGCTGCTCTTCGCACACATCATCGAGCTGGTGCAAGGCCATGCGGGCCTCCAGCAGGGAGGTCCAGTTGGTGAAGCGGGTGCGGGGGCTCAAGAGCTCGTTTTGCCAGTGGTCTAGCTGTTGTGTGAGTTCGCGGCGTAGTGCGAGGTAGCCATCTACCATCGAGTTCACGATGCGCAGCATCAAGTCGGCGGGGCTGGTGGGCTGGCGGGCGCCTGCGGCGCGCGGCTCGGCGGCAGGTGCTGCTTGCAGCAGTTTGTCGGCATAGGCATCGCGCACGGTGCAGTCGTCGGGGTGCACAGAGAGCAGCACGTTGTCAAACACCGCAAACCCGACCGGGCTGGTGTCGATGCGCCGCAAGATGGGCGGGCCGCTCAAGCGCGGCGGGGTGCCTTCTGCCTTGGGCGCATTCAGGGGCAGGGTGCCGGTGCTGCCGGCGACCAGGCGCCTGAATACCAGCAGGTCGTATTGGGAGGTGTAGTCGTAGTGCGACGGCAGCTGCTTGTTGATCAGGTCGGAGATGTGCAGATCGACCAGTTGCTCGCCGCACAGGTGTTGCAGGGCGGCTTGGACGCGCGCTTGCTCCGCTTCAAATTCGGGGCGGCTGCAGGCAATCCACACATAGCCCGAGCCTTTCAGGTCCGCGGCAGAGAGCTGCTCTAAATCTGCGCTTTCACGGACATGGCCGGGCTCAATGTGGAAGATGCGCATGGCTTTAGGCGCGCAGTGCTCGCGCTGCATCGATCGCGAAATAGGTCAGGATGCCGTCGGCGCCCGCGCGTTTGAACGCCAGCAGGCTCTCGAGCATGACCGCATCGTGGTCCAGCCAGCCGTTGAGGGCGGCGGCTTTGAGCATCGCGTATTCGCCGCTCACCTGGTAGGCGAAGGTAGGAATCCTGAACTCGTCTTTGACGCGGCGCACGACGTCCAGGTAGGGCATGCCGGGTTTGACCATCACCATGTCTGCCCCTTCGGCAATATCCATAGCCACTTCGCGCAGGGCTTCGTCGCTATTGGCTGGATCCATTTGGTAGGCCTTTTTGTTGCCTTTGCCGAGGTTTCCTGCCGAGCCCACCGCATCGCGGAAGGGGCCATAAAACGCGCTGGCGTACTTGGCGCTGTAGGCCATGATGCGGGTGTGGGTCAGCTTTTCGGCTTCCAGGGCGGTGCGGATGGCGCCAATGCGGCCGTCCATCATGTCGCTCGGCGCCACGATATCAACACCCGCGCGCGCTTGGGTCAGCGCCTGTTGCACCAGTTGGGCGGTGGTCTCTTCGTTCAGGATGTAGCCGTTTTCTTCGGGCCGGGTGTCGGGAATGCCGTCTTGCCCGTGGGTGGTGAATGGGTCCAGAGCCACGTCGGTCATGACGCCGAGGTCGGGGAACTCCTTTTTCAAAGCCCGCACCACGCGAGGGACTAGCCCATCCGGATTCAGGGCTTCTGCACCATCATAGGTTTTGAGCGACGCATCGACGACCGGGAACAAGGCCATGACGGGAATGCCCAGCTTCACACATTGCTCGGCTACCGGCAGCAGCAAATCGAGGCTGAGTCGTTCCACGCCGGGCATGGATGCAATTGGCACGCGCTGTGCTTGTCCATCCACCACAAAGACCGGGTAGATCAGGTCATGGGCCGTCAAGGCGTTTTCGCGCACCAGATTGCGGGTGAAACTGTCGCGGCGCAAGCGGCGCGGGCGTCCGGCGGGGAAGGGGGCATAGGGGGTCATGCCCAAAATTGTGCCCGAAAGCGGCCGGCCCACGGGGTTGACCAAGCAGTCAATTTGCTGAATACCTCAGCGAATTGGAGGGGTATTGCCCGAAATTGCTTGTCACACCACCGCAACATTGCTAAATTCAACCCCGGGTAGCTTGCTATCCCCCGCTTTTCCTCCCTGAGCGGGGCCTTGATGTGTGACAGCAAAAAAGGCTTACCACCCCAGCCGTGTGCTGGGGTTTTTTTTGCCCGTAGCAAACGCAACCGTCCCGCTACACTTTGGTCATGCTCTGGATCAAAGCCTTTCACATTGTTTTCATCGCCAGCTGGTTTGCCGGCCTGTTTTATCTTCCCCGCATTTTTGTGAACTTGGCCATGGTGCCCTCCGGCTCGGATGCCGAGCGAGCCCGCCTGTTGCTGATGGCACGCAAATTGTTGCGATTCACCACCCTGTTGGCTGTGCCAGCCTTGGGGCTGGGCCTGTATCTTTGGTTGGGTTATGGCATCGGGCGTGGGCCGGGCAATGGCTGGATGCACGCCAAGCTGGCTTTGGTGCTGCTGGCCATTGGCTACCACCACGGATGCTCGGTGATGTTGCGTAAGTTGGAAGCCGGCCTGAGCCAGCGCAGCCATGTGTTTTTCCGGTGGTTCAACGAGATCCCGGTGCTGTTGCTGACCGCAATCGTTGTTTTGGTGGTGGTCAAGCCGTTCTGACGGTATCGAACCGTGCACAAATCCACCGCATGGCCACTTGCCGCTCTGTATGCGGCACTGGTCGCGTATGCGAGTTTGTTCCCCTTTGTAGAGTGGCGCGACCAGGGAATTGCCAGCTGGGAGTTTTTGCTGGCACCACTCCCCCGGTATTGGACCGGTTTTGATGTCGCGATCAACATTGCAGGCTATGTGCCCTTAGGGGGGCTGGTCGTTCTTGGCGCTTTGCGCTCGGGGTGGCCACGTGTCTCTGTGTGGCTGGCGCCGCTGGGGGTCATGCTGCTGTCGCTGCTGATGGAAGCCTTGCAGAGCTACTTGCCTTTGCGGGTGCCCTCTCGGGAAGACTTCCTGTTGAATTCACTGGGTGCTGCCTGCGGTGCAGCCATCGCTTTTGTGTTGCAAAGGGCCGGTGCTATCGATCGGTGGAACCATGTGCGTAGCCGCTGGTTTGTGTCGCATTCCCGCGGCGGAATCGTGCTGCTCTCCACCTGGCCCCTGGGTCTGTTGTTCCCGTCTTCGGTGCCTTTGGGTTTGGGTCAGGTGGTGACCCGAGTAGAGGAGATGCTACGCAGTGCGCTGCTTGACTCTGAGTTTGAACGCTGGTTGCCCGAAGGTCCTACGGAATGGCCTGCCTTGGCTCCGAGTACAGAGTTGCTATGCGTTGCGTTGGGTTTGCTGATCCCTTGCCTGCTGGGTTTTTGTATTGTGCGGGCCCGGTGGCGACGTGTGGTGGTCGTGGTAGTGACGACTACTTCGGCGGTGTTGGTCACCGCTTTGTCGGCTGCTTTGAGTTGGGGGCCCGGCCATGCCTGGGCTTGGCTGGATTTGCCGACGCAAATCGGCATGCTGGCAGGGGCCGGCTTGGCGCTGTTGCTGGTACTGGTGTCATGGCGCGTCAGTGCGGCTGTGGCACTGCTGGCGCTGGGAGTCTATTTAAGCCTGCTGAATCAAGCGCCTGAAAGCCCCTACTTCGCACAGACCTTGCAGTTGTGGGAGCAGGGGCGGTTTATCCGGTTCAATGGTCTGGCGCAATGGGTGGGGTGGCTCTGGCCTTATGTGGCGTCCTTGTATCTTCTGGGGCAAATCGCGCGCAGAGATACTAAAACCTAAAATCAGCGCATGACTGATTCCACCACTCCCGCACCCTCCTATTACGAACGCCATATTTTCTTTTGCCTGAACGAGCGAAAGAACGGTGAAGACTGCTGTGCGCACCACAACGCCCAAGAGGGTTTTGACAAGTGCAAGCAACTTGTCAAAGAGGCCGGACTGGCGGGCCCCGGCAAAGTCCGTGTCAACAAAGCGGGCTGCTTGGACCGCTGTGCCGGCGGCCCGGTGGCGGTGGTGTATCCCGAAGCGGTTTGGTACTCGTTTGTGGACGGGCAGGATATTGAAGAGATTGTGGAGTCGCACCTCAAGAACGGCAAAGTCGTTGAGCGACTGCTAACACCCGCCCACCTGGGTCGCTGATTACAGCGTATTCGATAGTTGGCGCCCTCATCTCTTGCGGGTGCTGCTATAAAAATAATAGCAAAATGAATTCTTCTACCCAAAAGTTCCAGATAGCGGGTCCTGCCGGTTCGCTGGAGGGGCTGGTTGATGAGCCTTCGAATCCACCCTTTGATGCCGCGCGCGGCACGGTGGTGATCGCTCACCCCCATCCCTTGTTTGGCGGCACCATGGACAACAAAGTGGTCCAGACGCTGGCCCGGGCGTTTGTTCAGACCGGATGGCGTGCGGTCCGTTTCAATTTTCGGGGTGTCGGCGCCAGCGAAGGCGTCTACGACCACGGCAACGGAGAGTTGCAAGATTTCCTGGCGGTAGTGCAGCACATGGCCCCAGAGGGAAAGCTCTCGCTGGCCGGTTTTTCATTTGGCGCGTTTGTGACCAGCCATGCGCTGTTGGCATTGGCCACGCGAGAGCCTGAGCAGGTGGTGCTAGTCGGTACGGCGGCGAGCCGCTTTGCCGTGGCCCCCGTTGCCCCCGACTTTCACGACCGCACGTTGGTGCTGCACGGCGAGCAAGACGACACCGTGCCGTTAGCGGATGTGATGAATTGGGCCCGGCCGCAGAGCTTGCCGGTGACGGTCGTGCCCGGGGGCGGACACTTCTTTCATGGACAATTGCCATTACTGCGCAACATTGTGGCGCGTCATCTGCGTGGCTAACGCTGCGCCAGCTCTCTCGGGTTACTCCCAGCGCTTTCTCGATATTTTTTCTCCAACCTGACTGAACTATGAAACTATTGATTGCCTCCGTTTTGGCGGCTTTGAGCTTTGCGGTGGCCGCTGAAGCCCCGCGCCCGCCGGAAGTGGCTGCACGCGCCTATTTGTTGATGGACGTCACTGCGAATCAAATCCTGGCATCCAAAGATCTGGACATGCCGGTGGAGCCAGCCTCGCTCACCAAGCTGATGACAGCGTATCTGGTGTTCGACGCATTGCGATCCAAGAAGATTGATCTCAAGCAGACCTTCCCCGTGAGTGAGCGTGCCTGGAAGATGCCTGGCTCCCGGATGTTCATTGACCCCAAGATGCAAGTGCCAGTAGAGGACTTGATCAAAGGCATGATCGTGCAGAGCGGAAACGATGCCACGATGGCGCTGGCTGAGGGCGTTGGCGGCTCTTTGGAGCGCTTTGTCCAAATGATGAATGAGCAGGCCAAGGTCCTTGGCATGAAGAATACGGGCTACAAAAACCCGGAAGGCCTTACTGAGGCAGGGCACACGACGACGGCCCGGGACTTGAGCATTCTGGCGATGCGCTTGATGAGTGACTTCCCTGATTTCGTGCACTTTTACGCGATCAAAAAGTACCGCTACCCCGGCACACCTGCCGCGAACGACAGCAACCGCAACCTGCTGTTGTTCCGTGATCCGACGGTCGACGGGCTCAAGACGGGCCATACCGCTGCTGCGGGTTATTGCCTTGTGGCCACGGCTAAACGTGATTTCCCGGCTTTAGTGACTGCCGGTGCGCCCGCTGGTTCGCCTGCCGCTGCGGGGAGCCGCCGGTTGCTGTCGATTGTTTTGGGTACGGAGAGCGAAAGCGCGCGTGCGAACGAGTCACAAAAGCTGCTCAATTGGGGTTACACCGCCTATGAGGCGGTCAAGTTGTACGACGCGGGTGCTGCGGTGGTGACGCCCAAGGTCTGGAAGGGTGCCGAGTCGGCAGTCAAAGTCGGTCGTCCGCAAGGCGTGATCGTGGCGGTGCCTGCCGGAAGCGGCGCGCAGCTAAAAACCGAAGTAGTGCGCAACGAGCCGATTGTGGCGCCGGTTGCCAAAGGGCAAGTGCTGGGCACTTTGAAGGTCCGCTCCGGTGAGCAAATTGTTGCCGAGGTGCCTTTGGTGGCATTGGATGCCGTCGAGCAAGCGGGCGTCATTGGCCGCACTTGGGATGCTTTGCGCCTCTGGATTCGCTGAAGATCAGGCCACAGTTTGCGTGTAAACCCTTGTTCTGCTACATTAGAAGGCTTTTCGGAATTTCCGAAGGGATTCACGTTTTCGTAATATTCAAACGTTTAGGGACGTTTTTCAATGCCAACCATTAACCAACTCGTGCGTCAAGGCCGTGAGGTCGAGACCATCAAGTCGAAGAGCCCTGCTATGCAGAACTCTCCGCAGCGTCGCGGTGTATGCACACGTGTGTACACAACGACTCCTAAAAAGCCTAACTCCGCTCTGCGTAAAGTTGCCAAAGTGCGCTTGACCAACGGTTTTGAGGTGATTTCTTACATCGGCGGTGAAGGCCACAACTTGCAAGAACACAGCGTTGTGCTGGTTCGCGGCGGTCGTGTCAAGGACTTGCCAGGTGTGCGTTACCACATCGTTCGCGGTTCTTTGGACTTGCAAGGCGTGAAAGATCGCAAGCAATCCCGTTCCAAGTACGGTGCTAAGAAGCCAAAGGCTAAATAAGCCCTGTAGGTTCGAATTTTCGGTGCTGTTTCCCCGCGTGGCGCGGAGATACGGCGAAGTGACCCGAAACCCGGAATTGTCCGAGTGGGTCGAGTAAGTGGGGGTTTTGATTAACTCTCGCGGTGTCTGAAAAGATACCAACTGAAGCAATATGAGGTGAAATATGCCACGTCGTCGCGAAGTCCCTAAACGTGAAATCCTGCCGGATCCCAAGTTCGGCAACGTAGAGCTGTCCAAATTCATGAACGTGATCATGGAAGGCGGCAAAAAAGCGGTTGCAGAGCGCATCATTTACGGCGCACTGGAACTGATTGCTAAAAAGCACCCCGATAAGGATGCTCTGGAAGCGTTCACCGTTGCGATCAACAACGTCAAGCCCATGGTGGAAGTGAAATCCCGCCGCGTGG
>DAINNP010000017.1:0-17936 GCA_036735785.1 Rhodoferax sp.
CAGACCGCACGCAAAGACTCCATCATGGATCTGGTGGTTGCCGGTACCGAAGCCGCTGTGTTGATGGTCGAATCCGAAGCACAACAGCTGTCCGAAGAAGTGATGTTGGGCGCTGTGGTCTACGGCCACGAGCAAAGCAAGGCTGCCATCAACGCCATCCACGAACTCGTGCGTGACGCCGGCAAGCCCGTGTGGGACTGGAAGGCTCCTGCCCGTGATGAAGCCTTGATCGCCAAGGTCGATGCCCACGGCAAAGACAAGCTGGTTGCCGCTTACCAAATTCGCAACAAGCAAGCCCGTACCCAAGCCTGCCGCGCTGCTTACGCAGACGTGTTCGCCGGTTTGAAGGCTGACGGCGTTGAGTTCGACAGCGTCAAGGTCGAAGGCATGCTGTTTGACATCGAAGCCAAGATCGTGCGCGGCCAGATTCTGGCAGGCGAGCCCCGTATCGACGGCCGCGACACACGCACGGTGCGCGCTATCGAAATCCGCAACGGCGTGCTGCCCCGCACCCACGGTTCTTCCCTGTTCACACGTGGCGAAACCCAGGCTTTGGTAATCGCCACCTTGGGTACCGAGCGTGATGCACAGCGTATCGACGCTTTGAGCGGCGAGTACGAAGACCGCTTCATGCTGCACTACAACATGCCTCCCTTCGCCACCGGCGAAACCGGCCGCGTGGGTACGCCCAAGCGCCGCGAAATCGGTCACGGCCGTTTGGCCAAGCGCGCTTTGGTCGCTGTGTTGCCTACCAAAGAAGAGTTTCCTTACTCCCTGCGCGTGGTGTCGGAAATCACCGAGTCCAACGGCTCGTCCTCCATGGCTTCCGTGTGCGGCGGCTGCTTGTCCCTGATGGACGCTGGCGTGCCTTTGAAGGCGCACGTGGCCGGTATCGCCATGGGCCTGATCAAGGAAGAAAACCGCTTCGCGGTGTTGACCGACATCTTGGGTGACGAAGATCACCTGGGCGATATGGACTTCAAGGTTGCTGGTACTACCAACGGTATTACTGCGCTGCAGATGGACATCAAAATCCAAGGCATCACCAAGGAAATCATGCAAGTGGCTTTGGCTCAGGCCAAGGAAGCGCGCGTACACATCCTGGGCGAAATGCAAAAGTCTATGGCGGAAGCGCGTACCGAAGTGTCCAACTTCGCACCGCGTCTGTTCAGCTTCAAGATCAACCCCGAAAAGATCCGTGACGTGATCGGCAAGGGCGGTTCCGTGATCCGCGCACTGACCGAAGAAACCGGCACCCAGATCAACATCGAAGAAGACGGCACGATCACCATCGCTTCCAGCGATCCTGAGAAGGCAGAGCTGGCCAAGAAGCGCATCGAGCAGATCACGGCTGAAGTCGAAATCGGCAAGGTGTATGAAGGCCCGATCACCAAGATTCTGGACTTCGGTGCGCTGGTCAACCTGCTGCCCGGCAAGGACGGCTTGTTGCACATCAGCCAGATCGCTCACGAGCGCGTCGAGAAGGTCACTGACTACCTGTCTGAAGGCCAGATCGTCAAGGTCAAGGTTCTGGAGACCGACGAAAAGGGCCGCATCAAGCTGTCCATGAAGGCCTTGATCGAGCGTCCTGCGCAAGAGTAAATCGTTGGTCTGCTATTGATTTGGTAGCTGCTCGCGCAACCCTGGCGGGCGCTACCGGTCAATTCGATATGCGAGCATTTGAAATATCCTCTCCCGGTGCGCCGGACGTTCTGCGTCTGGTGGATCGGCCTGCGCCTATTGCGGGGGCAGGGGAGTTGCTGATTCGTGTAGCGGCCAGCGGCGTCAATCGTCCGGATGTGTTGCAGCGATTGGGCAAATATCCTGCGCCCGCCGGTGCCTCGGACATTCCGGGCTTGGAGGTCGCTGGACATATCGTCGATGGGGATCCTGCGGAGCTTGCGCTCGCCGGTTTGGATATAGGGACTCCCGTGTGTGCCCTCGTAGCGGGTGGGGGCTATGCAGAGTACTGCGTCGCACCGATTGCGCAGTGCCTGCCAGTGCCCGATGGATGGACCTTGGTGGAGGCGGCCAGCCTGCCGGAAACATTTTTTACCGTCTGGTCGAATGTGTTCGACCGCGGCGCATTGAAGGCCGGAGAAACCTTGTTAATCCAAGGGGGCAGTAGTGGTATCGGGGTGACTGCGATCCAACTCGCTAAGTCACGCGGTGCCACTGTGATCGTCACGGCGGGCACGGACGAAAAGTGCCAGGCTTGTCTTGCTCTGGGCGCAGACCATGCGATCAATTACCGGACAGACGATTTTGAGGCTCGGGTCATGGGCTTGACCCAAGGGCGTGGCGTCGATGTGATCCTGGATATGGTGGCGGGTTCATACCTTGGGAAAGAAGTGAACTGCTTGGCGGACGACGGGCGATTGGTGTTGATTGCCGTTCAGGGCGGTGTTCACGCGGAGGTCAATGCGGGTGCCATCTTGCGTAAGCGTTTAACAGTCACCGGTTCTACGTTGCGCGCGCGCCCTGTGGCATTCAAGGCTGCTATCGCCAAGGCCTTGCGCCAAGAGGTGTGGCCCTTGTTGTCGCGCAAAGAGGTGCGTCCTGTGGTGTTTCGACAATTTGCTGTATCCGGGGCCGATGGTGGCACGGCTGCTGCTGCCGCACACAGTGTGATGGAAAGCAACGCCCATATCGGGAAACTTGTGTTGAATTGGGAATCTGCATGAAAAAGAAACTGATTGCGGGCAATTGGAAGATGAACGGCAGCGCAGCTGCCAATGCGGCTCTTGTAGAGGCCTTGCGCGCAGGCCTCGCGGGAGCGTCCTGCCAGATGGTGATCTGCGTGCCAGCGGTGTACTTGTCGCAAGTGGCGCAGCTCGTTCAAAACTCGGACATCGGTTTGGGTGCGCAGGATGTGTCCGCGTATGACTCCGGTGCCTACACGGGTGAAATCTCTGCGGCTATGTTGCGTGAATGTGGTGTGCGCTATGTGATCGTGGGTCACTCTGAGCGGCGTCAGTATCACGGCGAAACCGATGCTACCGTGGCAGTGAAAACCCAAAAGGCCTTGGCCGCTGGTGTGACCCCCATCGTATGTGTGGGTGAAACCTTGGCTGAGCGTGAAGCCGGCAAGACGGAAGAGGTCGTCAAGCGTCAGCTGGCAGCAGTGATTCACACCAACGGGCATTGCATCAGCGAAATCGTGGTTGCCTATGAGCCTGTCTGGGCCATTGGCACCGGTAAAACTGCCACACCCGCGCAAGCCCAAGAAGTCCATGCAGTGCTGCGGGCTCAGCTTCTGGCTGCAACACCGCATGCAGACCGCATGCACATCTTGTACGGTGGCAGCATGAACGCATCGAATGCTGCGGAACTGCTCGCGCAAAAAGACATCGATGGTGGTTTGGTAGGCGGAGCTTCGTTGAAAGCGCCCGACTTTCTGACGATTGCAGCCGCCGCCTGAACTATTTTTTGAATTTGAATCAAGGAGAATTTTATGAACGTTGTGATTACTATTATTTTGAGCATCCAGTTGCTGTCAGCGATCGCGATGATCGGACTGATTTTGGTTCAGCACGGCAAGGGTGCTGATATGGGTGCTGCTTTTGGTAGCGGCGGATCCGGTAGCTTGTTCGGTGCAAGTGGCAGTGCGAACTTCCTCTCCCGCACAACCGCAGTTCTGGCCACGGTGTTTTTTGTTTCGACCCTTGCGTTGGCTTACTTCGGCAACCTCCGCCCATCGACTTCCGGCTCCGTGCTTGAAGCGATTCCCGTAGCGCCGGTCGTTGAAACAGTGCCAGCGGCCCCTGCATCGGGTGCTGCGCAAATTCCTGCAAAATAAACCCCGCTGAAATCCCTGTATCTGCCTGCAAGGCAGAGAATTTCAGGGTAAACTCTAGGGCTGATGAACGAGCAAATGCCGCAAGGCTCCTCACGCGAATTCATCGGCTGAGAGCCGCCGTCGTGGTGAAATTGGTAGACACGCTATCTTGAGGGGGTAGTGGCGAAAGCTGTGCGAGTTCGAGTCTCGCCGACGGCACCAGAAAGAAATCAGCTTGCGCAGGTTCTACCCCTGTGGCAGGCATTTATGGTGATCAGAATCTCAAGATGAACCTCGACCAATATCTCCCCGTTTTGCTGTTCATCTTGGTTGGTATCGGCGTAGGCGTTGTGCCCCAGATCTTGGGATACATCCTTGGGCCCAACAAGCCTGATGCTGCCAAAAACTCCCCTTATGAATGCGGTTTTGAAGCGTTTGAAGACGCTCGGATGAAGTTCGACGTCCGGTACTACCTTGTTGCTATTCTCTTTATTTTGTTTGACTTGGAAACAGCGTTTCTGTTTCCATGGGCGGTAGCCCTCAAGGAACTCGGTCTGTTCGGGTTCTTGCTCGGTGTCGAGTTCGTGGTCATTTTGACCATCGGATTCGTCTACATGTGGAAAAAAGGCGCATTGGACTGGGAGTAACGCAATGATTGAAGGCGTTTTGAAAGAAGGCTTCGTCACGACGAGTTACGACTCTGTAGTGAACTGGGCAAAAACCGGTTCCATCTGGCCGATGACATTCGGATTGGCCTGTTGCGCTGTGGAAATGATGCACGCTGCGGCAGCGCGTTATGACATCAGCCGCTTTGGTTCCGAAGTGTTTCGCGCAAGCCCTCGCCAGTCAGATTTGATGATTGTGGCAGGCACTCTGTGCAACAAAATGGCTCCTGCGCTGCGTAAAGTCTACGACCAGATGTCGGAGCCACGTTGGGTAATCAGCATGGGTTCGTGCGCCAATGGCGGTGGTTATTACCACTACAGCTATTCGGTGGTGCGGGGGTGCGACCGCATCGTCCCGGTGGATGTCTATGTGCCAGGCTGCCCTCCAACCGCTGAAGCCTTGGTATACGGAATTTTGCAGCTACAGCACAAAATCCGTCGTACCGAAACCATCGCACGGGCCTGAGAGATATGACTATTTATTCAGTGAGTCCTGAGGCAACACAGGCCGCAGTTCAAGCAGCTCTAGGCGATAAGGTAAAGCAAATTTCGATAGCGCTTGGCGAAGTCACCGTGCAAGTGGCCCCGGCAGACTATTTGGAAGCAGCACTGGCTCTCCGTGATGCGCTTGGTTGCCAGTTTGAACAGTTGATTGACCTGTGTGGGGTTGACTACTCAGAGTACAAAGATGGCGCGCACGAAGGGGCTCGATTCGCTGTCGTCTCCCATTTGCTGTCCATCAGCTTGAATCAGCGCTTGCGTTTGAGAGTGTGGGTCGCAGACGATGACATGCCGGTGGTTGCTTCGGTAAATTCGATTTGGAACTCTGCGAATTGGTTTGAGCGTGAAGCTTTTGACTTGTTTGGTATTCTTTTTGAAGGCCATGATGACCTCCGCCGCATCCTGACAGATTACGGCTTCATCGGTCACCCGTTCCGCAAGGATTTTCCGCTCAGTGGGCATGTCGAAATGCGCTATGACGCGGAACAAGCGCGTGTGGTGTACCAGCCTGTCACGATTGAGGCTCGGGAAATCACACCACGCATCATCCGTGAAGACAATTACGGAGGCCTGCAGTAAGCAGAACAAGCATGGCTGAAATTAAAAACTACACTTTGAACTTCGGTCCGCAGCATCCTGCGGCTCACGGAGTTTTGCGCCTCGTCTTGGAGTTGGATGGCGAGGTGATTCAGCGTGCGGATCCGCACATTGGTTTGTTGCATCGTGCGACTGAAAAGTTGGCCGAAAGCAAAACATATATTCAATCCTTGCCGTACATGGATCGTTTGGACTACGTGTCCATGATGTGTAACGAGCATGCATACTGCTTGGCTATCGAGAAGCTGTTGGGCATCGAGGTGCCGATTCGTGCGCAGTACATCCGGGTGATGTACTCGGAGATTACCCGACTGCTAAACCATTTGATGTGGCTGGGCTCGCATGGTAACGATTGCGGTAGCTCGACAATTCTGATTTACACCTTCCGCGAGCGGGAAGATCTCTTCGACATGTATGAGGCCGCCAGTGGCGCCCGCATGCATGCAGCGTACTTCCGTCCAGGTGGTGTCTACCGTGACCTGCCGGATACCATGCCCCAATTCAAGGCGAGCAAGGTCCGGAATGCCAAGGGGATCGAGGAACTGAACGCCAATCGCAAGGGTTCGTTGCTGGACTTTATCGACGACTTTGCACAGCGCTTTCCGGCTTGTTTGGAGGAGTACCACACTCTGCTGACCGAGAACCGGATTTGGAAGCAGCGCACGGTCAATATCGGAATTGTGTCGCCTGAGCGTGCGTTGAATATGGGTTTCTCAGGCCCTATGCTGCGTGGATCTGGCATCGGTTGGGATTTGCGCAAAAAGCAGCCCTATGACGCTTATGACAAAGTTGAGTTCGATATTCCTGTCGGGAAGACTGGCGATGTCTATGACCGCTATCTCGTCCGCATGGAAGAGATGAAGCAGTCCAATCGCATCATCAAGCAGTGCGTGGATTGGCTCAAAGCCAATCCTGGTCCCGTCATTACGGACAACCATAAAGTGGCACCCCCTTCCCGCGAAGCGATGAAGTCGAGCATGGAAGAGCTGATTCACCACTTCAAGTTGTTCACAGAAGGTTTCCGTGTGCCTGAAGGTGAAGCTTATGCCGCAGTGGAGCATCCGAAGGGAGAGTTCGGTATCTACATCGTCAGTGATGGAGCCAACAAACCCTATCGTTTGAAAATCCGACCACCAGGATTCGTGCATTTGGCCAGTTTGAACGAGATGGCAAAGGGTCACATGATTGCCGATGCTGTTTCCATTATTGGAACCATGGATATTGTTTTTGGAGAGATTGATCGATGATCTCCGCTGAAATGAAATCGCGCTTTGATCGCGAAGTTGCGAAGTACCCATCTGAGCAAAAGCAATCCGCAGTCATGGCTTGCTTGGCAATCGTTCAGCAAGAGCTGGGCTTCGTGAGCACCGACAGTGAAAAAGTGATTGCTGAGCATTTGTCCATGGCGCCCATGGCAGTGCATGAGGTCACTACGTTCTACAACATGTACAACCAGCGTCCGGTTGGCAAGTTCAAGTTGAATGTGTGCACCAACCTGCCATGCCAGTTGCGTGACGGCCAAAAGGCTCTCCATCATTTGGAGTCCAAACTCGGAATCCATATGGGGGAAACCACTGCTGATGGCCTTTTTACACTTCAACAGAGCGAGTGTTTGGGCGCTTGCGCCGACTCTCCGGTGATGTTGGTGAATGACCGCGCGATGTGCAGCTTCATGACGAACGACCGGCTTGATCAGTTGGTGGATGAACTGCGTGCCTCGGGAGGCCAAGCATGAGTGCCGACAGCATCCTCGCAAAATTCAGCGCTTCCGGCGCTGAAACCTGTTTTCACGATCGCCATATCGAGCCTCAAATCTATGCAGGTTTGAATGGTTCTAACTGGACCCTTCAAGACTACGTGTCTCGTGGCGGCTACCAAGCTTTGCGCAAGATTTTGGGCAAAGACGGGGGCGAAGGACTGACCCAAGATCAGGTCATCGCTACGGTGAAAGAATCGGGCCTACGCGGTCGGGGGGGCGCAGGTTTCCCGACGGGGTTGAAGTGGAGCTTCATGCCACGTCAATTTCCAGGTCAGAAGTATTTGGTTTGCAATTCTGATGAAGGCGAGCCGGGCACTTGCAAAGATCGCGACATCTTGCAATTCAACCCGCATATCGTCATCGAAGGAATGGCTATCGCTGCCTATGCGATGGGTATCTCGGTTGGGTACAACTACATTCACGGCGAAATTTTTGCTTCTTACGATCGTTTTGAAGCTGCACTCGAAGAAGCACGCGCTGCTGGTTTCCTTGGCGATAGCATCATGGGCAGTAGCTTTAATTTCCAATTGCATGCTGCACACGGATTCGGTGCGTACATCTGCGGTGAAGAAACAGCGTTGTTGGAGTCCCTAGAGGGCAAAAAAGGTCAGCCACGTTTCAAGCCGCCATTTCCTGCAAGCTTTGGCCTCTACGGCAAGCCGACCACGATCAACAACACAGAGACTTTTGCGGCTGTGCCTTGGATCATCCGCAACGGTGGTCAGGCCTATCTTGAGTGCGGCAAGCCGAACAATGGTGGCACCAAGATCTACTCGGTGAGTGGGGACGTGGAGCGTCCGGGCAATTACGAAGTCCCCATGGGGACACCTTTTGCAAAACTGCTAGAGCTGGCTGGTGGTGTGCGTGCGGGTCGACAGTTGAAGGCGGTGATCCCCGGCGGATCTTCATCGCCCGTATTGCCGGCGTCCATCATCATGGAATGCACGATGGACTACGACTCGATTGCCAAGGCAGGATCGATGCTTGGGTCCGGTGCCGTGATCGTGATGGATGACAGCCGTTGCATGGTGAAAGCCCTTCAGCGCTTGAGCTACTTCTACATGCATGAATCGTGCGGTCAGTGCACCCCATGCCGCGAAGGCACGGGCTGGTTGTCTCGTATGGTGGATCGCATTGAGGGCGGACAAGGTCGTCCAAGCGATATGGATCTGTTGGACAACGTTGCCGAAAATATCCAAGGACGCACAATTTGCGCTCTGGGTGATGCGGCGGCCATGCCTGTGCGAGCCATGATTAAACACTTCCGGCACGAATTTGAGTACCACGTAGCAAACAAGACCTGCATGGTCCCTTCCTACGTTTGAGCGAGTCCACAAGATGATTGAAATCGAACTCGACGGCAAAAAAGTTGAAATTGCTGAAGGCAGCATGGTGATGCATGCTGCTGATAAGGCCGGCACCTACATCCCGCATTTTTGCTATCACAAGAAGCTGAGCATTGCAGCGAACTGCCGCATGTGCTTGGTGGATGTCGAAAAGATGCCCAAGCCGATGCCGGCCTGCGCGACACCGGTCACCAACGGCATGATCGTTCGTACCAAAAGCGAAAAAGCCATCAAAGCGCAGAAGTCCGTTATGGAGTTTCTGCTGATTAACCATCCTTTGGACTGCCCGATTTGCGACCAAGGTGGTGAATGCCAATTGCAGGATCTCGCAGTGGGTTACGGCGGTTCCTCCTCACGTTATGAGGAAGAGAAGCGCGTCGTGTTCCACAAAGACGTTGGGCCACTCGTTTCCATGGAAGAGATGAGCCGTTGCATCCACTGCACCCGATGTGTCCGTTTCGGGCAAGAGGTTGCCGGTGTGATGGAACTTGGCATGTCCCATCGTGGCGAACATGCTGAGATTGAGACTTTTATCGGCCAGAGCGTGGACTCTGAATTGTCCGGCAACATGATTGATATTTGCCCGGTGGGGGCTCTCACGAGCAAGCCATTCCGGTACAGCGCTCGTACCTGGGAGCTGTCACGTCGTAAATCAGTGAGCCCTCACGACTCAACCGGTGCCAACTTGGTTGTTCAAGTCAAAAACAATCAAGTCATGCGCGTCGTTCCTTTGGAGAACGAAGCCGTGAACGAGTGCTGGATTGCCGATCGTGATCGCTTCTCCTATGAAGCGCTGAATGGCCCTGACCGCTTGACGTCCCCAATGATCAAGCAGGGCGGTGAGTGGAAAGCTGTGGACTGGCAAACTGCACTAGAGTATGTTGCCAACGGTTTGAAGCAAATCAAAACTAATCACGGCGCAAACCGCATTGGAGCCTTGCTAAGCCCTCACAGTACGCTGGAGGAAATGGCTCTCACCAAGACGCTTATTCAGGGACTCGGATCTGAAAACGTGGACTTCCGTCTTCGCCATGCAGAGTTTTCCAGCACGCAAAAGGTCCCTTATTTGGGAACGTCGATCGCGTCTTTGACCACTTTGCAGCGGGTACTGGTTGTCGGTTCGAATCTGCGTAAAGACCATCCGCTTTTTGCACAGCGCATTCGCCAGGCTAGCAAAGCTGGAGCACAAGTGCATGCCATCGTCGATTCCCACGCGGATTGGGCGCTGCCCTTGTCTACAAGTCAGGTCGTGGAATCTGCCATGTGGGTTCAATCCCTGGCCGATATTGCCGTTGCATTGGCTGAGATGAATGGTGTTGCTGCACCTGCGGCCGGTACCCCGACCGAAGCTGCGAAGTCAGTGGCCAAATCCCTGAGCACAGGTGAGCGAAAAGCCATCTTGCTGGGTAATGCGGTGGCCCACCATGCGAAGTCCTCCAGCTTGGTCGCTATCGCCTCATGGCTTGCTGCTCAAACTGGCGCCACTATCGGATACCTGACAGAAGCAGCCAACACCGTGGGTGGATATGCGGTGGGAGCGTTGCCAACAGGTGATGGTTTCCATGCAGGTCAGATGCTGACCGGTGCACTGAAAGCAGCGATCCTGGTGAATGTTGAACCTGAATTCGACACCGCTGTCGGAGCTGCGTCCAAGCAGGGCTTGATGGGGGCCGAGATGGTAGTGACCCTCAGTCCTTTTAAATGCAACCTGTCGTTTAGCGATGTGCTTCTGCCGATCGCGCCATTTACTGAAACGTCTGGCTCATTCGTGAACGCCGAGGGCCGTGTCCAAAGTTTCCATGCGGTTGTGAAGCCCTTAGGTGAAACTCGCCCCGCTTGGAAGGTACTTCGCGTATTGGGCAACCTCATGTCTGTTCAAGGCATGGAGTTTGATTCTAGTCAAGAGGTTTTGGCCTCTTTGGAATCGGTTGGTATCCAAGCAGGCAACGTAGCCGCTGACCGTTTGGGCCTAAGCGTGAGTGGAGCTATTGACTTGACGCCGGCAGAAGTGCGCCCAGTTGTGGCCAGCATCTATCAATTGGATGGCTTGGTACGTCGCTCGAGTTCCTTGCAGTTAACAGCGGATGCGCGTGCCGCACATGAGGTGGCAGCATGATTGACACTATTTACAGCACAGGCTTGGGTTTGTTCAGTGTGCCTGTATGGGCATCCGTGTTGTGGCCGGTCATTTGGACGCTCTTGAAAATTGTCATTGTGGTCCTCCCTCTCATGGGCGCTGTGGCCTATCTCACCCTTTGGGAGCGGAAGTTCCTGGGTTGGATGCAAGTGCGAGTGGGGCCCAACCGTGTAGGACCATGGGGTCTTTTGCAGCCTATCGCCGATGCGCTGAAGCTATTGACCAAAGAAATTTTGGTGCCTACAGCTGCGAACAGAGGTTTGTTCTTTGTGGGCCCGATTTTGACTATCATGCCGGCCATGGCAGCTTGGGCCGTCATTCCTTTCGGGCCTGATGTGGCGCTGGCCAATATCAATGCGGGATTGTTGTTTGTTATGGCCATCACCTCCATGGAGGTTTATGGCGTCGTGATCGCTGGCTGGGCTTCAAACTCCAAATATGCGTTCCTAGGAGCGCTCCGCGCGTCCGCACAAATGGTGAGCTACGAAATTGCCATGGGCTTTTGCCTCGTGATCGTGCTCATGGTGTCCTCCAGCATGAATCTTTCAGATATCGTGGCGGGACAGGCGACTGGTCAGTTCGCAGCCGCGGGCTTGAATTTCTTGTCTTGGAATTGGTTGCCACTCCTCCCAATTTTTGTGGTTTACATCATTTCCGGCCTTGCTGAAACCAACCGTCACCCGTTTGACGTCGTTGAAGGCGAAGCCGAGATCGTTGCCGGTCACATGGTCGAGTATTCCGGCATGTCATACGCGATGTTCTACCTGGCTGAATACGCCAATATGTGGCTTATTTCTATTCTTGCAGCCCTTATGTTTCTGGGCGGCTGGTTGTCCCCCTTTGACCACGCGTTGGTAAATTGGATACCCGGCTGGATCTGGTTGGGACTCAAGACTTTCGCGATTGTCAGCTTGTTCATTTGGGTACGTGCTACTTTCCCCCGTTTCCGCTATGACCAGATCATGCGCTTGGGTTGGAAGGTATTCATTCCCGTAACGTTGGTTTGGTTATTGGTGGTCGGTTTGTGGATGCAAACGCCTCTGAACATTTGGAAGTGAGGGGCATAGTAATGTCTACACAAACTACGGCTCGCCCGGCTTCGGCCTTTTCCATCAAGGATTTTCTCTACAGCTTTTTGCTGGTGGAGTTATTCAAGGGAATGGCTTTGACAGGCCGTTACTTGTTTCGTAAGAAAGTCACCGTTCAATTTCCCGAAGAAAAGACGCCTCTTTCACCGCGTTTCCGTGGCCTGCATGCGTTGCGGCGCTATGAAAATGGGGAAGAGCGTTGCATTGCCTGCAAATTGTGCGAAGCGGTGTGTCCTGCGATGGCGATCACTATTGAGTCCGATGTGCGGAACGATGGTTCGCGCAGGACGACACGTTACGACATCGACCTGACCAAATGCATTTTTTGCGGCTTCTGTGAAGAAAGCTGCCCCGTTGACTCCATCGTTGAAACACACATTTTGGAGTACCACGGCGAAAAGCGCGGCGACCTGTACTTCACCAAGGACATGCTCCTGGCGGTGGGAGATCGCTACGAAACCGAGATTGCTGCAAACAAGCAGGCAGATGCGAAGTACCGATGAATAGCCGCAAGAAAGCCCTTGAATTATGAATGTTACGACCGGACTTTTTTACGTCTTCGCTGCGGTGCTCTTGTTCGCAGCGTTTCGAGTGATCACTGCACGCAATCCAGTGCACGCGGCGCTGTATTTGGTGTTGACCTTCTTTCAGGCAGCGATGATTTGGATGCTGTTGAAAGCTGAATTCCTGTCCATCACACTAGTGTTGGTGTATGTCGGCGCTGTCATGGTGTTGTTCCTTTTCGTTGTGATGATGATGGACATCAACGTGGAGAATCTGCGTGTTGGTTTTTGGAAGCATTTCCCGCTTGCAGCCGTCGTGGGCGTTGTGATTGCTTTGGAAATGGCCGCTGTGTTGATGGGTGGGTTCCGGGTAGTGGATGACCCAGCCGCCTTGGCTGCTGCTACTGCAGCTGAGCCAAGTAACGCAAAGGCTTTGGGTAAGTTGCTTTTCACCCAATACATTGTTCAGCTTGAAGTGGCTGCCGCCATACTTCTGGTCGCCATGATTGCGGCAATCGCACTGACCTTGCGCGCTCGCAAGGACAGCAAATATGTGTCTCCAGGTGAGCAGGTACGTGTCAAGTCGGTAGATCGCATGACAGTACTTAAGATGGACGCTACGAGGTCTGCGCCAGTGGTTGAGACAGTTGATACGGAGCAAAAAGCATGACCTTGACCCTGGGACACTTCCTATCATTGGGTGCGATGTTGTTCGCACTCTCGGTCGTCGGAATATTTCTTAACCGTCGCAACCTGATTGTTTTGTTGATGGCGATTGAGCTGATGTTGCTGGCAGTGAATACAAATTTCGTGGCCTTTTCCCACTATTTGAATGACATGCACGGCCAAATTTTTGTTTTCTTTATCCTGACCGTGGCCGCTGCTGAAGCTGCTATCGGACTCGCGATTCTGGTTTTGCTGTTCCGCAATAAATCCAGTATCAGCGTGGATGAGCTCAATACTTTGAAGGGTTAATCTAATGAGCCAGACCCTTTCTGCGTCGACATTGTTAGCCGTACCCTTAGCGCCACTTGCCGGTGCTGTGTTGGCAGGTGTATTTGGTACAAAATTTGGTGGCAATTGGTTTGGTCGCAAGCTTAGCCACAGCCTCACTATTCTCGGCGTCTTTATTTCCTTCGTTTTATCCGCGATGACATTGATGTCGGTCGTGAATGACGGAGCGCGCTTTAACGAAACCATATATACATGGATGGTCGTTGGTGGTTTGAAAATGGAAGTTGGCTTCCTGGTGGACTCCCTGACCGCCATGATGATGTGTGTGGTTACCTTCGTCTCTCTCATGGTTCACCTGTACACGGTGGGTTACATGGAAGAGGACGAGGGTTACAACCGTTTCTTTGCTTACATATCCTTGTTTACTTTCTCGATGTTGATGCTCGTGATGAGTAACAACTTGCTCCAGCTGTTCTTTGGCTGGGAGGCGGTGGGCTTGGTGTCTTACCTGTTGATCGGGTTTTGGTTCAATAAGCCGACGGCAATTTTTGCCAACATGAAGGCATTTTTGGTCAACCGGGTAGGCGACTTCGGCTTCATTTTGGGTATTGGTCTCATCGGCGCTTACACCGGTAGCTTGAATTACACCGAAATTTTTGCGAAAACCAATGATCTGTCAGCCTTGGTCTTCCCCGGTACTGACTGGATGTTGGTCACGGTTATTTGCATCTGTTTGTTTATCGGTGCCATGGGCAAGTCCGCGCAATTCCCTTTGCACGTTTGGTTGCCCGACTCCATGGAAGGCCCAACGCCCATCTCCGCGTTGATTCATGCTGCCACGATGGTGACTGCAGGGATTTTTATGGTCTCGCGCATGTCGCCGTTGTTTGAGCTGAGTGACACAGCTTTGAATCTGATTCTCGTGGTGGGTTCGATTACTGCGCTGTTCATGGGCTTCTTGGGCATTATCCAGAATGACATTAAGCGGGTTGTCGCTTATTCAACTCTGTCTCAACTCGGCTATATGACGGTCGCTTTGGGCGTGTCTGCTTATTCAGTAGCAGTCTTCCATTTGATGACCCACGCATTCTTCAAGGCACTGTTGTTCCTTGGTGCGGGCTCGGTCATTATGGGGGTCCATCACAACCAAGACATTCGTTGGATGGGCGGTTTGCGCAAGTACATGCCGATCACTTGGATTACCTCACTGCTTGGCTCGTTGGCCCTGATTGGCACCCCCTTGTTTTCTGGCTTTTACTCAAAGGACAGCATCATCGAGGCGGTTCACGCCAGTAACCTGCCTGCGTCCGGCTTTGCCAATTTCGCGGTGCTTGCAGGCGTGTTCGTCACGGCCTTCTACTCTTTCCGTATGTACTTCTTGGTATTTCACGGAAAAGAGCGCTTCGACCAAAACCCTGATGCCCACCATAACGACCATGGTCATGGCGACCATCACCATGATGCGGTTCCCCATGAGTCCCCGTGGGTGGTCTGGGTGCCATTGGTTTTGTTGGCGATCCCTTCCGTATTGATTGGATATTTCACAATCGGGCCTATGCTCCACGGAGACTTCTTCAAGGATGTGATCTACGTCAATCACACCTTGCACCCAGCGATGGAGGAGATTTCCTCCAAGTTCCACGGTGCCGCTGCAATGGCGTCTCATTCATTGTCGACGTTGCCTTTGTGGCTCGCTGTGGCAGGTGTGGTGTCTTCCTATGTGTTCTACATGGTGTTCCCGGCGATACCCGCTGCCATCAAGCGGGTTGCCCAGCCTATCTACACCTTGCTCGAAAACAAGTACTACTTGGATTGGTTCAACGAGAACGTCTTGGCACGTGGTGCGCGACTCTTGGGAACTGGTTTATGGAAGGTCGGCGACCAAGCCATCATTGATGGTGCTGTGGTCAACGGTTCCTGGAAGTTGGTGGGCTTACTCTCTGGATTTGTGCGCAAAGCACAGTCGGGCTATCTCTACCACTACGCGTTGGTCATGATCCTCGGGATTTTTGTGCTGATGACTTATTTCGTTTGGCTCAAGTAGGAGAAAAATAATATGGGTTTGTTGAGCCTTTCTATCTGGGTGCCCATCGCTTTCGGCGTTGTTCTTCTTGCATTCGGACGAGACGAGCAGGCGACTGTAGTGCGGTGGGTTGCACTGATTGGTGCACTGTGCAGCTTTTTGTTGACGCTTCCTCTGTACAGCCAGTTTGACAACACGACTGCTGCCATGCAGTTCGTTGAGAACGTCCCCTGGATCGAGCGTTTTAACGTCAATTACCACCTCGGTTTGGACGGAATTTCTTTCTGGTTCGTGCCCTTGACCGCGTTTATCACGGTGATCGTGGTGATTGCCGGTTGGGAAGTGATTACTGAACGCGTCAATCAGTACATGGGTGCGTTCTTGATCCTGAGTGGCCTCATGATCGGCGTGTTCTCTGCCCTGGACGGCATGCTGTTCTATGTGTTCTTCGAGGCAACTTTGATCCCGATGTATCTCATCATCGGCATCTGGGGTGGACCGAACAAGATCTACGCCGCATTCAAGTTTTTCTTGTACACCCTGCTCGGTTCGCTACTGATGCTGGTTGCGTTGATCTATCTCTACACCCAATCCGGCGGTAGTTTCGACTTGGCCAAATGGCATGCGTTGCCCTTGGGTGAAACAGCGCAGACTCTGTTGTTCTTTGCGTTCTTTGCTGCCTTTGCTGTGAAGGTGCCTATGTGGCCTGTGCACACATGGCTTCCTGATGTACACGTCGAAGCGCCTACTGGTGGCTCTGCTGTGTTGGCGGCCATCATGCTGAAATTGGGCGCCTACGGTTTCCTGCGCTTCTCCATGCCCATTGCTCCAGACGCTGCGCATACGTGGGGTAGCTTGATGGTGGGTCTGTCCTTGGTGGCTGTGGTCTATGTGGGCTTGGTCGCTATGGTTCAGCAGGACATGAAAAAGCTGGTGGCTTACTCTTCTGTGGCCCATATGGGTTTCGTGACCTTGGGTTTCTTCATCTTCAATGATTTGGGTGTGTCGGGTGGCTTGGTCCAAATGATTGCTCACGGGTTCGTTTCTGGCGCCATGTTCTTGTCGATCGGGGTTCTGTACGACCGGGTGCACTCGCGTGAAATCTCCAGCTACGGCGGTGTGGTAAACACCATGCCGAAATTTGCAGCGTTTGGTTTGTTTTTCGCGATGGCCAACTGTGGTCTGCCAGGAACCGCCGGATTCGTCGGCGAATGGATGGTTATTTTAGGTGCCGTGAAGTTCAACTTCTGGGTTGGCTTCGCATCTGCAAGCGCTCTGATTTTTGGCGCAGCCTACACCTTGTGGATGTTCAAGCGCGTCTACTTGGGCCCTGTGGTGAATGATGATGTCAAGGGGTTGACTGATATCAATGCGCGTGAGTTTTTGATGCTCGCTCTGTTGGCGATTGCGGTCTTGGCCATGGGCTTGTACCCCAAGCCGTTTACAGACGTGATGGATGTCTCCGTCGCAGAGCTGTTGAAGCACGTCGCTATTTCCAAGTTGAACTGATCAAACTGAATTGAGAGAAGAATGATGATTGACACAATCAGTTGGATCACGGTCTATCCAGAAATTATCCTGATGGTGATGGCTTGTGCCATCCTGTTGATAGACCTCGGCGTCAAGAGCCCGCTCAGGGGCTTAACCTATGTTCTGACCCTGCTGACACTCGCCGTCGTTGCTGCTGCTCAGGCCCAATTAGCAGTTGCAGGGCAAACCTACTATGGCTTCGGCAGTATGGTCGTGAGCGATGCGATGGGCAATTGGCTCAAGTGCTTCGCGGCTATTGCTGTCATGGTTTCTCTGGTTTACGCGCGCCCCTATGCTGCCCATCGTGACATGCTCCGCGGTGGAGAGTTGTTCACTTTGAATATGCTGGCTTTGCTGGGCATGTTTGTCATGATTTCGTCCAACAACTTGTTGCTGACGTACATGGGGCTAGAGCTGTTGACCTTGTCCAGTTATGCCTTGGTGGCATTGCGCCGGGATAACGTAGCAGCGACAGAAGCAGCAATGAAGTACTTTGTACTTGGTGCGATGGCTTCGGGCTTCTTGCTGTACGGAATGTCCATGTTGTACGGTGCGACCGGTACTCTCGATATCACTCAGTTGTTTAAGTCGATCTCGAGCGGCCAGGTGCGCCCAGACGTTTTGGTGTTTGGCTTGGTGTTCATTGTTGCGGGCTTGGCCTTTAAGCTGGGCGTCGTGCCCTTCCACATGTGGATTCCCGATGTGTATCAGGGAGCGCCCACTGCCGTGACCTTGATGATTGGTGGAGCTCCCAAGCTGGCAGCTTTTGCGATTTGTATTCGTTTGTTGGTGGAGGGTCTGCGGCCGTTGGCAAGCGATTGGCAGCAAATGTTGATGGTGTTGTCGGTGGGCTCCTTGCTGATCGGGAACCTCGCAGCTATTGCCCAGACCAATTTGAAGCGCATGCTGGCTTTCTCGACGATTTCCCAGATGGGTTTCGTGTTGTTGGGACTGATGTCGGGGGTGGTACAGGGCGATGCTGTGACTTTTGCGGCCAATGCCTACAGCTCCGCTATGTTCTATGTGGTGACCTATGTGTTGACCACGCTTGCCAC
>DAINNP010000018.1:0-5604 GCA_036735785.1 Rhodoferax sp.
GGGCGGGGGCCCACGATGCTCATGCGGCCTTGCAGCACGTTGATGAACTGGGGCAACTCGTCAAGGGATGTCTTGCGCAAAAACGCACCCAGGGGTGTGATGCGGCTGTCGTTTTTGGTGGCTTGGGTAACAACGCCGCCGTCCTCGGTGACGGTCATGGAGCGGAACTTGTAGACCAGGATTTCTTCGCCATCGAGTCCATAGCGGCGCTGCTTGAAGATGATGGGCCCGGGCGAGGTGAGCTTGACGGCTGCCGCTACCGCGATGAGCACCGGGGCGATGAGCGTGAGGATGCCGAGAGAGAACACGATATCGCTCAGGCGTTTGACGATGCCGTTGGTCCCTCGGAAGGGGGTTTCGCAGACCGAGATCACAGGCATGCCGCATACGGCGCTGGGCTGACCCTGGATCAGGTCGGTGACAAACATGTCGGGCACGAAGTAAATGGAGGCGGTGGTGTCTTTGAGCTCGTCGAGCACGTGCAGGATCCGGGGCTGCGATGCCATTGGGAGCGACAGGTAAATGACCTGGATGCGGTTACTTTTGGCCAGGCTGGCCAGTTCATCGAGTTTGCCGAGCAGGGGGAAGGGGGCGCTGGCGTTCAGGCGGTCGGTGCTGCGGCTGTCGACAAAGCCGGCGAGCTCGACCCTGGAATAGGGGGAGCTTTTGAGCTTGTCGGCAAGGGCCAGGCCTTGCTCGTTCATGCCCACGATCAAGGCACGTTGCTTGGGGCCTTGCAGGCTGATGATGAGCGGGGCAGCAAGGCGCAGGCCGAAGGTGAGCGCAATTTCGGTTGCGGGGGCCGCCCACAACCAGGCGGTCAGGGCCTGCAGGTCAAACTCGCGGATGTAGCCGGTGGCGTAGCCGGTGAGGCCGAGCAAGGCTGCGATCCACGCCCAGTTGAAGCAAATGTCGAGCAGGCTGCCTGCCTTGCTGGCCTGCAAGCGGGGCTCGCCGGGAAAGGTGAGTGCAAAGGCGAGCACGGCGAGCAGCAGGTAGGCGGGGGGCACATTGCCCTCGAACCAATACGCCAACACCCAGAGTGAGCTGACCAGTGCGGTGGGGCAGAGGCAGGTTTCCAGAATGCCGAGCAGGTTGTCACGGCCCATGGAAGCGTGCTCGGTGCTGCGGTTGAACTCTGCCGCTGAAAAGGCGATGTGGGCCTTAGACATGGTTGACCCAGGCGCGGAATTTGCCCACGGCTTGGGCGCGGTTGGAGACATCGAGTTTTTTGAAAACACGCTGCATGTGGTTTTTGACGGTGAAGGCGCTGATGTCGAGGATGCTGCCGATTTCGGGGTTGGTTTTGCCCAGGGCGACCCATTTCAGGATTTCGGCTTCGCGCTCGGTGAGGACATCGGGCTCGGGTAATTTTGTTTCTGGTGCAGCGCTGGCGGCTGCAGATGCCACGACGCTGGCTTGGTGCGGCAGGTGTTCGACTTGGCGCAACGCGGTATCTATATAGGGCATGACCATGGCCATGGCGTTTCGCTCAAGGTCGGTGAAGAGCTTGCGGGCGCTGAATACGACATAGACGCAGTCGTGGCTGCCGCGCTCGTCGGTAATGCCGTGGATGGTGGCACTCCGCATTTTGAGCAGCGCGCCACCCAGGGCGCTCTTGAGGCCAAAATCGTCGAGCGTGAAGCCGGATTCACCGGCATTGAGACTGAAGGGTTTTTTGCCGAACTCGTTCCACCGGTTGAATAAGTTCACCATGAGCGGCGACAGAAATTCGGTTTGCGCAGCCTGCGAGCGCACACCAGACAGGGCGGAGATGATGTCGTGCTGCACATGGCCGCTGCTGAAGTCACCCCAGGCTGCGATCAGGATGTCGTGGGGCAGGTATTTCTGCATGTCTCCTTGCAACCAGATGAGCATGTCGAAATGGCTGCGCACCTCCACCGAGTGGGTGACCACGCGGTGGTAGTGATGGAGATCCTCGGTAGAAAGCGAGGGCAACAAAGACATTTTTTGTAATTAAATAACCGAGGGTTATTGCTAGGGTGACAGCGAAGCCGCGATGTTACGTAGCCCGTATGACTAGGCCCATCCCCCAAATGGGTGAATCTGCTACTTTTTGACAATTGAAGTTTGATTGGCGTGAAAAAAGTCACACTTTCCCGGTGAATTTTGATGTTTTGTGTCGGTCTTGTATCTTTTTTGTATCGCCGGTGTTGCTGTCGGACAGGTGTTGCAAGTGCGCTAATGGGGTCGAAAGGGCTATGCCTGACCCATTACACTTTTGGGCTATGAAGCGCGCGCTCTGCGGAGCGGGTTACATCAGATCACGGGAGTAAAAATGGCAAAAGGAATGATCCTGGCTGCAGGCCAGGGCACACGGGTTCGCCCGCTGACCAAAGACTTGCCCAAGCCGATGGTGCCTATTCTGGGCAAGCCGGTGATGGAGTATTTGATCGAGCATTTGGCGCGGCATGGCATTCGCGAAATCATCATCAACGTGGCTTATCACCACCAGCGGATTGAGCAGTACTTTGGCGACGGCAGTCGCTGGGGGGTGGAGATTGCCTATTCCTACGAAGGGGTGCGTGAGCACGGCGACATATTGCCCCGGCCCATGGGCTCGGCTGGCGGTATGCGGCGGATTCAGGATTTCAGCGGTTTTTTTGACGAAACCACCTTGGTGCTGTGTGGCGATGCGCTGATCGACCTCGACATCACCGCAGCGATTGCCGAGCACAAAGCCAAGGGTGCGCTGGCCAGTGTGGTGGCGCTGGAGGTGCCGCTGCAAGAGGTCGAGAACTACGGCATGGTGGTGGCAGACGAGGATGGGCGGATTCGTTCATTTCAGGAAAAGCCTAAGCCGGAGGATGCCAAGTCCACTTTGGCTAGCACCGGTATTTACATTTTTGAGCCTGAAATTCTGGAGAAAGTGCCCAAGGGCAAGGTGTATGACATTGGCTCGGAGCTGTTTCCGCAATTGGCGGCAGATGGCTCGCCGTTCTATGTGCAGAACCGGCCTTTCCATTGGATTGATATCGGCCGTGTGAGCGATTACTGGACGGTGTTGCAGCGGGTTTTGAAGGGCGAGGTGGAGAACATGCCCATGCCCGGCAAGCAGGTAAAGCCCGGTGTGTGGGTGGGCTTGAACACCAACATTCCGTGGGACAAGGTGAGGATTGAGGGGCCGGTGTACATCGGCTCCAGCGTAAAGATTGAAGAGGGTGCCACCATCATCGGACCGGCCTGGATCGGGCACGGCAGCGTGATCCGCTCAGGGGCGCGGATCACCCGTGGCATTTTGTTTGAGTACACCCGGATTGCACCCGATATGCATTTCCACGAAATGATTGTGTCGCGCTTGTATTGCGTGAACCGGCATGGCGAGACGCTGTATGCCGGCGATGACACCTCGCGTATGCGCTGGGGCGATGCCCGCGCTTGAACCTGATTTTTGACTTGTGAAGGATTGGTGATGTTGATTCAACCTGTAGTTTTGTCGGGCGGCTCCGGTACCCGTTTGTGGCCTTTGTCGCGCGAAAAGTACCCCAAGCAGTTGTTGCCTTTGATTGGTGAAGATTCGTTGTTGCAAGCCACGGTGCGCCGGGTCGAGGGAATCGCTGGTGTGGAGTTGGCCGCGCCGATGGTGGTGTGCAACGAGGAATACCGCTTTGTGATCGCCGAGCAAATGCGCTTGATGGGCAAGCCGGGTACGGTGGTGTTGGAGCCTTTGGGGCGAAATACGGCTCCAGCCCTTACGATTGCTGCGCATGCTGCTATTAAAAACGGAGCAGATCCTGTGCTGCTGGTAATGCCGGCAGACCACGTGATCATGGATGGCGCGGCGTTCCGTGCTGCGGTGGTGAAGGGCGCGCAATTGGCGCAGGCGGGCGCGGTGGTGACTTTTGGGATCACCCCGGATGCCCCTGAAACGGGTTATGGCTATATCCAGTCGGGTGCTGACTTTGGTGCGGATGGCGCCAAGCAAATTGCGCGTTTTGTGGAAAAACCTGATTTGCAAACTGCGCAGGCTTACCTGGATGAGGGCACGTACTCCTGGAACAGCGGCTTGTTCATGATGAAGGCTTCGGTGTGGCTGGCTGCTATGGCGGTGTGTCGCCCCGATATCACCAAAGCGTGCGAAACCGCTTGGGCACTGGGCAGCGCAGACGGTGAGTTTGTGCGGGTGGGCAAAGAAGCGTTTAGCGCGTGCCCCAGCGACTCGATCGACTATGCCGTGATGGAGCGGTTGGCCGGTCAAGGTGCAGCCGTTGCGGGCGACTTGCCCAAGGGTGTGGTTATCCCCCTGTCAGCCGGGTGGTCGGATGTGGGGGCGTGGGAGGCTTTGTGGAATGTGTTGCCCAAGGACGATGCGGGCAACGTCGCGCAGGGCGATGTGCTGCTGCAAGACAGTCGCAACACCCTGGCGTTGTCGGAAGGGCGCTTGATTGCTTGCGTGGGCGTGGACGATTTGATTGTGGTGGAGACCGCGGATGCGATTTTGGTCGCCCACAAAAACAAAACCCAGGATGTGAAGAAAATTGTGGACCGCTTGAAGCAAGCCGGCCGCAGCGAGGGGCAGGCTCACCGCAAGGTGTTCCGCCCGTGGGGCTGGTACGACAGCATTGACCATGGTGACCGCTTCCAGGTGAAGCGGATTGTGGTCAAGCCGGGTGCTGCTTTGTCATTGCAAATGCACCACCACCGCGCCGAGCATTGGATTGTGGTGAGCGGCACGGCCAAGGTGACGGTGGGCGACAAGACTCTGTTGCTGTCGGAAAACGAGTCGACCTACATCCCCTTGGGCACGACGCACCGCTTGGAGAATCCGGGCAAGTTGGCGCTGGAGATGATTGAAGTGCAGTCGGGTAGCTATCTGGGTGAAGACGACATCGTGCGGTTTGAGGATGTGTACGGTCGCTGATGCTGCGGGTCGAAAAGTGTGACTTTTTTCACACTTTTTGACCATCTTGTAGTCGGATCGGACTATCGATTGATTGGCGGATGTTTTTGATAATGAGGGTGCGAGCAGCGGCAAATCCTGTCGTTGTCGCGCTCAACATTACAGGGATAAATATGAACTTCAACAAAACTAGCGTGGCTTTGGCCATTGCTGTGTCCGCCTTGGCAGCCGGCTCTGCACAGGCTGTTACCAAAAACGCTGGCTTGATCAGCGGTAGCTACTCCACCGTTTTCAATGTCTCCCCAGGCGTCACTTTTGCTGACACCGTTAACTTCTCTATCGCTGGGCCTTCCACGCTGACAGGTACAGCTGCGAGCTTGACGTTGAATTTTGGTGCCCTGAGCTTGTTGGATATCGCTGGCTTGACAGTGAACGTGTGGAATAACATCCACCCGTACGGCGCTACAAACTTCGGTTCTTTTGCAGGCGGTACTGGTGCTTACACCTTCAACTTGCCTACCGCAGGCAACTACCATGTGGATATCAAAGGCACTGCAACCGGCGCTTTTGGTGGCACTTACGCTGTGGGTCTGCAAGTAGCGGCTGTTCCAGAACCAGAAACCTACGCCATGCTGTTGGCCGGTTTGGGCGTGATGGGCGCAATCGCTCGCCGCCGCAAGCAAGCTGCTTAATTAGCAAGCTCACTTCATGAAAAAGGGCCTGTCAGATGACAGGCCCTTTTT
>DAINNP010000018.1:5704-17840 GCA_036735785.1 Rhodoferax sp.
TTAATTAGCAAGCTCACTTCATGAAAAAGGGCCTGTCAGATGACAGGCCCTTTTTGCATGGTGGGTAAGTTCAACGCAGCTCAGTGGTTCCGCTCCAGCAGCTGGCTGGCCAGGTGCACGAGGCAGGCGGAATAGTCGTTTTCGGGGAGTTTTTTCGCTGCTTCGATAGCGCGCTCAGCTTCATCGCGGGCTGAGGCCTTGGCGACGTCCAAGGCGCCGGTTTTGTGCACGATGGCCACCACGGCGTCCAGCATGCTGATGTCGCCGGTTTCAATCGCGGTTTGAATGGTGGCGCGCTCTGCGTCGGTGCCACGCTGCATGGCGGCAATCAGGGGGAGGGTGGTTTTGCCTTCGCGCAAATCATCGCCAAGGTTTTTGCCCATGACGGCAGCGTCGCCCGCGTAGTCGAGCACATCGTCAATCACCTGAAACGCCGTGCCCATGGCCTGGCCGTATTCGGCGCAAGCGTCTTCTTGCTCGGGTGTTGCGCCTGACAAGATGGCGCCCACGCGAGCGCTGGCCTCAAATAGTTTGGCAGTTTTGGAGCGGATGACTTGCAGGTAGCCGGCTTCATCGAGCGCGGCGTTGTGCATGTTCATGAGCTGCATCACTTCGCCTTCTGAAATGATGTTGGTGGCATCGGCCAGAACCTGCATGATCCGCATGCTTTGGGCTTCAACCATCATCTGGAAAGCGCGCGAGTACAAGAAGTCGCCCACGAGCACGCTGGCAGGGTTGCCGAACCGTGCGTTCGCGGTGGGGGCGCCGCGGCGCAGCTCGGATTCGTCCACCACATCATCGTGCAACAAGGTGGCGGTGTGAATGAACTCGACCACAGCCGCCATGTTGAAGCGCTGGGTGCCTGTGTATCCCAAGGCTCCGCAGCACAGCAGCAGCAAGGCAGGGCGCAGGCGCTTGCCACCAGCGGAAATGATGTACTGGGACACGCTGCCCACCAGGGGTACGCCGGAGTCCAATCTGTGAGCGATGACCCCGTCAACTTCGCGCATGTCGGGTTCGACGATGGAGAGCCCCGTCGAAGAAGCAGGAGTAGAGACTTGCAAGGCGTTAGACCGGTTTGTTTTGGTGGATTATAGGGACGCCCGATAGGGCTTGCTCTGCGCTGTCTTGGGCTGCTTTGACGAATTACAAGTAAATGTTATACTCCTAGGCTCTGTAAAAATTCATTTGCAGAATTTCCTAGTCGAAGAGGTCAACATGTACGCGGTCATAAAAACCGGCGGCAAGCAATATCGTGTTGCTGCTGGCGAAAAAATTAAAGTAGAACAGATTGCTGCGGACGTAGGCCAAGAGATCGTGATCGACCAGGTTCTGGCAGTCGGAAACGGCGCTGAACTGAAAGTCGGCACACCCTTGGTGTCCGGTGCGACCGTTACGGTCACAGTAATTTCCCACGGAAAGCACGACAAAGTGCGTATCTTCAAGATGCGTCGTCGTAAGCACTACCAGAAACGTCAAGGTCACCGTCAGCAGTTCACCGAACTGCAAATCGGCGCGATCAAGGCTTAAAGGAATAGGTCATGGCACAGAAAAAAGGCGGCGGCTCTACGCGCAACGGACGTGATTCCAAGCCAAAGATGCTCGGTGTGAAGGCTTTCGGCGGTGAGTTGATCAGCGCTGGTTCCATCATCGTGCGTCAACGCGGCACCAAGTTCCACGCTGGCGACAACGTCGGCATGGGCGTGGACCACACTCTGTTTGCACTGGTGGACGGCAAAGTGTCGTTCGCAGTCAAGGGTGCGTTGAACAAGCACACAGTGAGCATCACTGCAGCGTAATCTGCACTGGCTCCCCCGAGAAACCCTGCGCCTTCTGCGCGGGGTTTTTCATTTCTAACCTCGGTGTACGACCATGAAGTTTGTTGACGAAGCCTACATTGATATCTCCGCGGGAGACGGTGGCGCGGGTTGCGTTTCCTTCCGGCATGAGAAGTACAAAGAATTCGGCGGCCCCAACGGGGGCGACGGTGGCCGCGGCGGCCACGTGTTCGCAGTAGCGGACCCCAACCTGAATACCCTGGTGGACTACCGCTTTGCCCGTCGCTACGACGCCAAGCGCGGCGAGCACGGCATGGGCTCCGACATGTTCGGTGCGGCTGGTGATGACATCACCCTCAAAATGCCCGTCGGGACCATCATCACTGACGCCGAAACCGGCGAAGTGCTGTTTGAGCTGCTGCAGCCGGGCGAGGTGATCACCATCGCCAAAGGCGGTGACGGCGGCTTTGGGAATATGCGTTTTAAAAGCGCAATCAACCGGGCGCCACGTCAAAAGACCCCGGGCTGGCCTGGCGAAAAACGCAACTTGAAGCTGGAGCTCAAGGTGCTTGCCGATGTCGGCTTGCTGGGTATGCCCAATGCGGGCAAATCTACCTTCATTTCAGCGGTATCGAATGCGCGCCCGCGTATTGCCGACTACCCCTTCACCACGCTGCACCCCAACCTGGGTGTGGTGCGCGTAGGCCCGGAGCAGAGCTTTGTTGTAGCCGATTTGCCCGGTTTGATTGAAGGCGCTGCGGAGGGTGCAGGCCTCGGACATCAGTTTTTGCGGCATTTGCAGCGCACCCGCTTGCTCTTGCACGTGATCGATATGGCGCCTTTTGATGAAGGTGTGGATACCGTTGCGCAAGCGAAAGCCATCGTCAATGAGCTCAAGAAGTACGATGAAAACTTGTACACCAAGCCCCGTTGGCTGGTGCTGAACAAGCTGGACATGGTCCCCACGGATGACCGGGTTGCGTTGATCAAAGACTTTGTCAAGCGCTACAAGTTCAAAGGGCCGGTGTTTGAGATTTCTGCGCTGACCCGGGAGGGTTGCGAGCCTCTGATCAAAGAGATTTACAAGCACATCAAGGCGCAGCAGATCGCCGAGATGCCGCACGTCGAGGTCGATCCGCGGTTTGCGCCGGGATCGACAGATTCAGACGCGCCGACGGAGTGAATCTGATCTTCGGATCCTTTGGTTATTGCTACGATATTTATAGCTGCTCACGCATATTCGATTAGGGCTACAGGCATCAATGAATCAAAAATTCAGCTCATCTGTTCTGCGTGATGCACGCCGTGTCGTGGTCAAAGTCGGCTCCAGTCTGGTCACCAATGATGGCCGCGGTTTGGATGAGCAGGCGATTGGTGAGTGGTGCCGCCAATTGGCACATTTGATTCGTGATGGCCGTGAGGTCATCATGGTGTCGAGCGGCGCCATTGCGGAAGGCATGAAGCGCTTGGGCTGGGCAACCCGGCCGAAAGCGGTGCAGGAGCTGCAAGCGGCTGCGGCCGTGGGTCAGATGGGCCTGGCTCAGATGTACGAGACCAAGCTGCGTGCTAACGACTTGGGCAGCGCCCAGGTGTTGCTAACCCATGCCGATCTTGCCGACCGTGAGCGCTACTTGAATGCCCGGTCGACCTTGCTGACGCTGTTGAAGCTGGGCGTTGTGCCGGTGATCAACGAGAACGACACAGTCGTCAACGATGAGATCAAGTTCGGCGACAACGACACCTTGGGTGCTCTGGTGGCCAATTTGGTGGAGGCGGATGCCTTGGTCATCCTCACCGACCAAAAAGGCCTGTTTACCGCGGATCCCCGCAAAGACCCTGCCGCCACTTTTGTGAGCGAAGCGATGGCTGGCGACCCGGCCTTGGAGTTGATGGCCGGCGGCGCCGGGAGCAGCATTGGCCGTGGCGGAATGCTGACCAAAATTTTGGCGGCTAAGCGGGCTGCTGGTTCTGGAGCGTCGACCGTGATTGCCTGGGGGCGTGAGCCAGATGCCTTGATCCGTCTGACGCAGGGCGATGCGATTGGCACTTTGCTGATTGCCCAGACCCAAAAGAACCAGGCCCGCAAGCAGTGGATGGCTGACCATCTGCAGATGCGCGGCGCGGTGGTGGTGGATGCCGGTGCAGCTGCCAAAGTGCGGGATGAAGGTAAGAGCTTGCTGCCTATTGGCATGCTGCAGGTTGAAGGCGAGTTTTCGCGTGGCGATGTGATTGCGGTGCGCGACGAAACCGGCCTCGAGATCGCCCGTGGACTGGCCAACTACGCGAGTGCCGAAGCCCGCCTGCTGTGCCGCAAGCCCTCTGCTGAGTTTGAGCGCCTGCTCGGTTATGCAGCAGAGCCGGAAATGCTCCACCGCGATAACCTGGTACTCACCCGCTAAAGGGCAAGTCGGCCCCGGCTAGCTGGCACTGCGACTATTGCTCGCTGGGCGCCCGGTAGTTCGGCGAGTTCTTTCCGAATTTCAGCGCATTGAGAATCTCGGCTTTGCTGCCTGCGACCCGCGAGTCGCACGCAGCTTGGCGGGCAAACACGCGGGCGTGGGGGGAGGGCAGGTTGCCCATCACATCGCGCCAGACAGGTGCGCTCACCACAGACCAGTTAGCGGATGAACCTGCCCGGGCATAGGTTTTGACCTCGCCGGTGAGGCAGCGAATACCTTCGTACATCGCGTTGCTCGTTCCGCTGGCGTTGGTCATCACTGCGACATAACGCACCACGCCGTCGCCCCCGACCATGATGGTGGACGGATCAATACCCACTTTGACGGTTACAAAGTTGGGCATATCCAGCGGCAGCACTTTGGAGGTAGAAAACGCAGGAGCCGGGGGTTCTTTCTCCTCAGTCCAGTCAGGGTTGTCCAGTGTGTTCTGGGCGCTAACAAAGCCCACGCACCCTCCGAAAATCAGGAGGGCCAAGGCGGATCGCAAGTTAATCATGGTGTGTGGGCGCATTGGTCCCCGGATCCGGCTCGAAAGACGCCCCAGGTGGCAATTCCATATGGTTGGGCTGCAGGCGGTCGAAACCGCTATCCGCATCACGCGTGCGGTTACCGCCATGCCGCAGATAGCGGTTGCGACTCTCGTGACGCGGCAAGTAGCGAGATAACTCGGTCAGCGCCATTTCATAGACGCCCCGTTTGAATTCCACCACGGCGTCCAGCGGGACCCAATAGTCGTTCCACCGCCAGGCATCGAATTCCGGGTGGTCGGTGGCACGCAGGTTCAAATCCCAGTCGTGGCCCACCAGCTGCAGAAGAAACCAGATCTGCTTTTGCCCTTTGTAATGTCCGCGAGCATCTCTGCGGACAAATCGGTCCGGCACCTCGTAGCGCAACCAGTCGCGGGTACGGGCAACAATGCTCACATGCTCCGGTTGGAGGCCCACCTCTTCATGCAACTCCCGGAACATGGCCTGCTCGGGAGTTTCCCCCCGGTCAATGCCACCCTGCGGGAACTGCCACGAGTGTGTGCGTATGCGTTTGCCCCAAAATACCTGATTTTTCTGGTTGAGCAGGACGATGCCGACATTGGGCCGAAATCCGTCCCGGTCAAGCATAATCAAACCCCAATTTTTAAACTTCATTCATTATGCACAGCGAATGCGGTGCATCAAGGTCTGAAGCTCCCTGTAGTTCACCGAGCGACCCATGAAAGCCTCCCAATTTCTGATTTCCACCCTCAAAGAAGCGCCCACCGATGCCGAAGTGGTGAGCCACAAGCTCATGATGCGTGCGGGCATGATCAAAAAGCTGGGTGCTGGCATTTACAACTACATGCCTATGGGGTTGCGGGTGATCCGCAAGGTGGAAGCCATCGTTCGTGAAGAAATGAACCGGGCTGGCGCCGTCGAATTGACGATGCCCGTTGTCCAGCCTGCGGAGCTGTGGCAAGAGACCGGCCGCTTTGACAAGATGGGCCCTGAGCTGCTGCGCATCAAAGACCGCCACGACCGCGACTACGTGGTCCAGCCCACCAGCGAAGAGGTGGTGACCGACATCGCCCGCCAGGAAATCAAGAGCTACAAGCAGCTGCCCAAAAACCTGTACCAGATCCAGACCAAGTTCCGTGACGAGCGCCGCCCCCGCTTCGGCCTGATGCGTGGCCGTGAATTCATCATGAAGGACGCGTACAGCTTTGACCGCGACCAGGACTCGGCCAAGGCCAGCTACCAAGTCATGGCAAAGGCCTACCGCCGCATTTTCGACCGCTTCGGGCTGACGTACCGCGCAGTTGCGGCAGACAGCGGCGCCATTGGCGGTGACTTGAGCGAAGAATTTCAGGTAATTGCAGCCACCGGTGAAGACGCGATCGTGTACTGCCCGACCAGTGAATACGCGGCCAATATGGAGAAAGCAGAGGCATTGGCGCCTGTAGCGCCCAGAGCGTCTGCGCAAGCTGCTATGGAAAAAGTAGCAACCCCCGAAAAGAGCACCTGTGAGGATGTAGCTGCTTTGTTGGGTGTGGCACTGAACACGACCGTGAAGTCCTTGGTGCTGGCGACAGACGAGAAAGATGAGCACGGCGCGGTCAAGAAGACCCAAGTCTGGCTCTTGCTGCTGCGCGGTGACCATGACATGAACGAGGTCAAGGTTGGCAAGTTGCCGGGTCTGGCCGAGTTCCGATTTGCCACCGTGGGTGAGATTGAAGAGCACTTCGGTTGCAAGCCCGGTTACCTGGGCCCCATTGGCCTGAAGCAGCCGCTCAAGATCGTGGCAGACCGGGATGTGGCGGTCATGGCCGACTGGATTTGTGGTGCCAACGAAGAAGGCTTTCACATTCAGGGCGTCAACTGGGGCCGTGATCTGCCGGAGCCCGACATGGTCGCTGACCTGCGCAACGTGGTGGAAGGCGATGCCTCTCCTGACGGCCAAGGCGTGCTGGCGATTGAGCGCGGTATCGAAGTCGGCCACGTGTTCTACCTGGGCACCAAGTACAGCAAGGCGATGAATGCGACCTTCCTGGATGTGAACGGCAAGCCCCAGTTCATGGAAATGGGCTGCTACGGCATCGGGATCACCCGCCTGCCTGCCGCGGCAGTTGAGCAGAACCACGATGACAAGGGCATCATCTGGCCCGACGCACTGGCACCTTTTACGGTGGTGCTATGCCCAATCAACCCGGACCGTTTCCCTGACGTCAAGGCAGCCGCCGACAAGCTCTACGAAGAGCTGTTGGCTAAGGGTGTGGACGTGATTCTGGATGATCGCAATGAGCGCCCCGGCGCCATGTTTGCGGACTGGGAGCTGATTGGCGTGCCCCACCGTGTGAACATTGGCGATCGCGGTTTGAAAGAGGGCGTGGTCGAGTACCAGCACCGCCGCGAAAGCGCGGCCACCAGCGTGGCGGTAGCCGATATTGCTGGGCTGTTGCTGGGCAAGTTGAAGGCATGACTAAGCCAGTAGCCGCATCCGGCGTTACCCGCCGGATCGGGCTGCAGCGCTTTTTTCTATTGGGTGGCTTGCTATCGTTATCGCAGCAAAAAGTGTGGGCAGGCAGGCAGCTCGAAGAGCCGCTGGTGGATTCGGTGCGAACAGCGCTGTCGTCAGCTATCTCCAATTCGGCCCCACCGATCCCTGAGTTTCAGGACACGGAGTCGCGTTTAACTTATTTGCGCTGGCTGGCGGCCATGAGTGAGCGACTCAAGAAGAAAAAGCCGGAGTGGGATGTGCGGCGGGAGTTCTTGCAGACCGTCTGGTACGAGAGTAAGCGTGCCGGTCTGGATGTGTCGCTGGTGATGGGTCTGATTCAGGTGGAAAGCAACTTCCGCAAGTTCGCGGTGAGCAGTGTGGGCGCCCGCGGGTATATGCAAGTGATGCCATTCTGGGCGCGGGTACTTGGAGATGGAGACGCCGGCAAGCTGTTTCATATGCAAACCAACCTGCGCTTTGGTTGCGTCATCTTGCGCCATTACCTCGAGCGCGAGCGGGGTGATATGTTTTTGGCATTGGGGCGCTACAACGGCTCTCGTGGCAAGGCGCCGTATCCCAACGCTGTCATGGCGAACAAACGCATTTGGGATTGGGCCGGTTAAGCCCGGGCGCGCCAGTAAACCTCAAAGTCATCGGCGGGCATGGGCCTGGCATACAAGTAGCCTTGCCCCTGGTCGCACCACATTCCTCGCAAGGCTTTCGAGGTGGCTTCGTTTTCGATCCCTTCTGCCGTAACTTTCAGTCCCAAGCTGTGGGCCAGGTGGATGATGGCGCTGACCATGGCGACGTCCTTTTCGCCTTGCAACAAACGGCGCACAAAGGATTGATCGATTTTGAGCTTGTGCACTGGAAACCGCTGCAGGTACGACAGGTTGGAATAGCCAGTGCCGAAGTCATCAATTGCCAGCCGGATACCCGAGGACTGAATCCGGGACAGGGTCGCAATGAACTTTTCGGTGTCAGTGACCAGCGTGGACTCGGTGACCTCCAGTTCCAGTTGACCAGGGTCCAGGCCGGTGGTTTGCAGGGCATGGGCAATCACTCCCTCAATGTTGCCGCGGCTGAATTGCACCGGTGAGAGGTTGACCGACACGAACAGCGGGCCTGCGCCCATGGTTCGCCATGCCTGCATCTGGCGGCAGGCTTCGTGGAGCACCCACTGGCCGATATCGACGATCAGGCCGGACTTTTCTGCCAATGCAATGAACAGCCCCGGCGACACCATCCCCAGCTTGGGGTTTTTCCAGCGTACCAGTGCCTCTGCCCCGATCAGCGCCCCGGTGCGAAGATCCAGCACCGGCTGGTAGTGCAGCACGAATTCGTCTTGCGCGACTGCTTGGCGCAAGCTGGAGATCAGGTGGAGGCTTTCAGTGATGCTGCTGCGAATGTCTTCGTTAAAGATTCGGTAGGTATTGCGGCCCGCTTTCTTCGCCTCGTACATGGCGAGATCCGCATGCCGTAGGAGTTCATCGAAGGTTGTTCCCTGCTCAGGGTAGATTGCTACACCAATCGAGCAGGATGCAAGCACCTCTTCACCCCTTAAACGAAAGGGAGCCTGCATTTTGTGCAGCACTTGTTCGCTCACCAGCGCAATATCGTCAGCGCTGGTGAGTTCTGTCAGTCCGATCAGAAACTCGTCTCCGCCTTGCCGGCACACTACGTCACTCTGCCGCACAGACTCGCGCAGACGCTGAGCGACTTGGACCAGAAAATCATCGCCCGCGGAATGGCCCACCGAGTCATTCACGTCTTTGAAATTGTCCAGATCCACAAATAGCAAGGCAACGTGGGTGCCGTTCAATGCAGCTTGCCGCATGGCATCGGTCAGCAACGCATTGCCCAACAAGCGGTTGGGTAAGCGCGTCAACCCGTCATGTTGCGCCAGGTAGGTGAGGTTTTTTTCTGAAGCGTGGAAGCGCGCAATCTGTGTACGCAGGCGCACTAACGCATTCTGCATGTCGTAGGTCAAAAACCAGATGAGAAAGCCATTCACCAGCAGTATCGACAGGCTGTCTGAGAGCCGGTCCATATCGGTGCCGGGAGTCACACCGATTCGCCAGCCGTGCAGCGTGCCCAGCCCGAGAGCCAATACACATCCCAGCATGAACGCAAGAAGCGCCCAGAAGTGGCGGGGCTTGAGCAACTGACCGGCGCCGATCAGAATGACCGGGTAGCCTAAAAGAGAGGAGTCTCTCAGGCCATCACTAAACCACATGATGCTGAACAGTGACAAGGTCGCGGTGCCGAGTATCAGCCCTGCAGCGGCTTCATGATGGCCCCGGTAATTCAGCCATTGGCCGGGTAGCATCAGTGCTGAACCGACGCTGAGCGCGATGACCACATCCCAGCGGGACTGCATGCTGTACTGAAGTGCCGTGCCGGTGAAGGCAATGAAAACCAGTAGACCGAACTGAAAAACCCGACGGCTGCGGATGTCAATGTCTTGGATCTCGTCGGTGAAAGCGCTAGACACGGCAGACTCCCTGCAACACACATTAAATCTGCAGTGCCCGGTCTACGGTGCCGGGCTGTCCGCAGGTGAATTTAGCCGGCTTGGGTGCCCAGCACTTGCACCAGTTCGCCGGATTCGTACATTTCCATCATGATGTCCGAGCCGCCGATGAACTCGCCCTTGATGTAGAGCTGGGGAATGGTGGGCCAGTTGCTGTATTCCTTGATGCCCTGGCGAATGCCGTCGTCTTCCAGCACGTTCACGGTCTTGACGGTTTTGGTGTCCACGCCACACGCCTTGAGAATCTGGATGGCCCGGCCAGAAAAGCCGCACTGCGGGAAGCTGGCGTTGCCCTTCATGAAAAGCAGGATGTCGTTGGATTTCACCAGTTCGTCAATACGTTGTTGTGCGTCGCTCATGTCAGTACTTCCAAGTAGATAGTTAGATACCCCGATTATTTCACTATCGCATTTGCCTGTCGTCGGTACGGGCGAACGATGCACCCCCGTGACCGCTTTTTAGGATAATCAAGCCCATGAACATCACCAAAAACACCGCAGTCACCCTGCAATTCAAGATTTCCGACACCACCGGCAAGTTGCTGGACCAAAGCCAGGAGCCGATTGCCTACCTGCACGGCGGCTACGGAAACACCTTCCCCAAGATTGAAGAGGCCTTGGAAGGCCAGGCTGCCGGTTTTGCCACCACCATCGAGCTCGCACCCGCCGATGCGTTTGGTGAGTACAACGAAGCGCTGTTGCAAACCATCCCCAAGACCCAGTTTCCCCCGGGCGTCAAGGTCGGCGGCCAGTTGGAAGGGCGCGCGGAAGACGGTCAAAGCATCGTTTTCAACGTGGTCAAGATCAAAGGGCCCGTCGTGCATTTGGATGGCAACCACGCCCTTGCAGGCAAAACGCTGCGTTTTGCGCTGAAGGTGCTGGAAGTGCGTGCTGCCAGCGAAGAAGAAGTGGCACACGGCCACGTGCATGGTGCGCATGGCCATCATCACTGATTGCGAGCTTTAAATCGCCAGCCTCTTTAAATTTCTCGATAGGCTGTTTTGTTGGCGCAATCTGCCAATAAATTTAAAAAATAGGCAAACTACGCAATCGGCTGCCTGACCTGCGGGGCTAAGATACCAGTCTAGATATTGGTGTCATGCCCTTCAGGAGTTTTTGCCGTGTTGTCCAACCCCGCTACCAAATACCGCGCTTTCCCCGCCATTGACCTGCCGAATCGGCAGTGGCCCATGCGCAGCATCACCCAGCCACCTATTTGGATGAGCACGGACCTGCGGGACGGCAACCAATCCCTGTTTGAGCCCATGAATGCGGAGCGCAAGATGCGCATGTTCCGCACGCTGCTGCAAGTGGGGTTCAAAGAAATTGAGGTCGGCTTCCCCAGCGCCTCGCAAACCGACTTTGACTTTGTGCGCGAGTTGATCGAAGGCGGGCATGTGCCGGACGACGTGACCATCGAAGTGCTCACCCAGTCGCGCGAGCACTTGATTCGCCGCACCATCGAGTCCCTCCAAGGCGCCCGCCGCGCTATCGTGCACGTCTATAACGCCACCGCCCCCGTCTTCCGCGACGTGGTGTTCGGCATGAGCAAGCCCGAGGTGAAAGAGCTGGCCGTGTCTTCGGTACGCCTGATTAAAGAGATCACCGCCACCATGCCCGAAACCGAGTGGGTGCTGCAGTACAGCCCCGAGGTGTTCACCAGCACCGAGTTGGAGTTTGCCTGCGAGGTGTGTGATGCCGTCACCGCCGAGTGGGGTGCCACACCTGCCAATAAGGTGATCCTTAACTTGCCGGCCACCGTCGAGGTGTCCACCCCCAATATTTATGCTGACCAGATCGAGTGGATGCACACCCACCTGGCCCGCCGGGACAGCATCATCCTGAGCCTGCACCCGCACAACGATCGCGGCACTGGCGTGGCGGCGGCCGAGCTGGGCATGATGGCCGGCGCCGACCGCGTCGAAGGCTGCTTGTTTGGCAACGGCGAGCGCACCGGTAACGTGGATTTGGTGACTCTGGCCCTCAACATGTACACCCAGGGTGTCAGCCCCGGCCTCGATTTCTCCGACATCAACGCCATCGCCCGCACCGTCGAGCATTGCAACCAGTTGCCCATCCACCCGCGCCACCCTTATGTGGGTGACCTGGTGTTCACCGCGTTCAGTGGCTCCCACCAGGATGCCATCAAGAAAGGCTTTGCCGCCCAAAAGGCTGCCGGCCCGGATGCGATGTGGAATGTGCCCTACATGCCGATTGACCCGGCCGATGTGGGCCGCAGTTACGACTCGGTGATCCGGGTGAACAGCCAGTCCGGCAAGGGCGGTGTGGCGTATTTGATGGAAGCCGAGTTCGGTGTGGTCATGCCCCGCCGCCTGCAGGTGGAATTTTCGGGCGAGGTGCAAAGCTACACCGACAGCCATGGCGGCGAAATGAGCGCGC
>DAINNP010000019.1:0-14706 GCA_036735785.1 Rhodoferax sp.
GGGTAACGGTCGGGGTGGGAGTCACGGGAGTAGGTTGCTTAACCGTGACTTTTTTGGGCGGCGTTTTGGGTTGCGGGGTTGCGCGAGGCGCAGGTGGCGGGGATGCAGGTGCCACAAACTCCATCAGAATTTGGGCAGGTACCACCACCTCCACTACACGCTTGAGCAGGCCGCTTTGAACGGCCCACAGAACCGCAGCGTGAAAGAGCAGCACTGTCACAACGATGCTGGTGTTGCGACTGAAAGCAGGGAGTGCGCCAAAGCGCGGAAGAGCAATAGTTGACATAGGCTGTAAAAATCTTCAAAGGCGCTACACGTGGCCAGCCGCCTCAGGTGTCTGCCCACATGCGCAGCATGTTGTGGTAGACGCCGGTGAGGGCCGTGGTTTCCTCCGAGTCGCCGTGTCGGCGACGCATGGCCAGCAAATTCATGTCAAGCTCGTACAACATGCGACGTTGCTCGTCGCTGCGAATCAAACTCTCAATCCAGAAAAAGCAGGCAATCCGGTGTCCACGGGTGACAGGTTTGACTTGGTGCAGGCTGGTGCCGGGGTAGAGCACCGCGTGACCCGCTGGCAACTTCACCGTCTTTTCGCCATAGGTGTCAGCGATCGTGAGTTCGCCACCGTCATAGTCCTCAGGGTCGTTGAGGAACACCGTGCACGACACATCGGTTCGCAAGCGCTGGCCGCTGCCGGGCATGTAGCGAACAGCACCATCAATATGATTGCCGTAAAAGTTACTGTCGCCCCCGTACCGGTTGACACGTGGGGGGAATACCTTTTTGGGCAGTGCCGCAGAGAAGAAGGTGGTGTTGCGATCCAAGCCCCGCAGCACCACTTCGCGAATGCTGCGGGCAATGTCTCCTTCGTGGTCCAGTTGCTCGTTGTTCTTGACCTGCTTGGCCAACTCACCGGTGCCCTTGCGCCCATCTGTCCATGGAGCCTCCTTCAACAGGAGCTGTACATGGGCGACCTCGTCAGAGGTCAGCAGATCGGGCAGGTGCAAAAGCATGGCGGTAGCTGGCAGGTAACAGAACTGGCTTAGAACTTCAGGTTCAAAGTGGCTTGCAGATTCCGGCCAGGGCCGGGTGTGTAGAAGCTGGTGTACAGGCCATCTGCGTACAACTTGTCCAGTGCGTTGGTCAGGTTGACTTTGAGCACCACTTTTTCGTTGAACTTGTATTCGCCCATCAGGTCGAGCGTGGCGTAGCCGGGTGCAACTACGCCGGGGTTGGTAGCGGGCGTTTGCTCGCCGCGGAAGTTCACGCCGGTACCCAAGCGCAGTTCCGGGGTGAACTGGTAAGTCGTCCACACGGTACCGCTATGGATAGGCGTCAGGCCGGGGCGCTCGCCTTGGCGCGCGCCGTTGGCTGTCGAGTTCGACACATCGATCATGGCATCAGGCATCCACATGTAAGAGCCGTAGATTTCCCACTTGCTCGTCAGCATGCCGCTGAAGTCGACCTCAATACCACTCGCGTGGCGCTTGCCCGACAGCAACATCTGAGTAGCCGCGGAGTCCGGATCTGTGTTGCGCTCGTTGAACTTGGTGGAGTGGAAGAGCGCCAGTCGTGTGGTGTAGCGCTTGTCGGCGGAATCCAGTTTGGCTCCGATCTCGAAGTTACGGCTTTGTTCAGGCGGTGTGTTCTGGCTGGTGGTGCTGTAAGAGTAGGTGTCCGCCGAAGTGTTGAACGATGTGCCCCAAGAAATGTGGTAAGACGCCAGTTCGTTGGGCTGATACAGGGCGCCAACACGTTGGCTCCAGTCGTTCACCGTTTGTTCGTAACTGCCAGTCCTCAGGCCGGCCGCACTTTCAGTGATGTAGTTGCCGCGCATCCGGTCAAAGCGCAAGCCGCCCAGTACTTTCCAATGCTCGGCCACTTGGACCAAATCCATGGCGTACACGCCAAGGTTGTCGGCCTGGAATGCACTGGAGCGCGAGACTACGCGTGCGGATTCATTAATAGAGGCGCCATCGTTGGGGGTCGAAGCCAATGTGGAAGGACGGGTCGCGCCACCAGTGACTCGGAACACATTTTTGTTTTCCTGGGCAAGATCCACACCGGTGAATAGCTCATGCTTGAGCCCGAATGCAGTGAATTTTTTGGTGTAGTCGGTTTGCAAATACACCGAATTCAGGTCCTGGATTTTGTTCTGCGCGCCACGTGTCAGAACGGTGGCATCGGAGTAGTTGTTGAGTCCTGTGCCCGTGGCGTAGTTCCAGAGTGTGGCGCGCTGGTCGCGGGTGTAAACGCCGCGGCGCACCGAGGTCTTCAGTTCGCTTTCGTCTTCAAAACGGTGGGTGTGGCTGGCGGTGATGTAGTCCGCATTACCCTTGTTGTAGTCGCTGGCCATGCCATAGTAGTTTTGCGGCGCGATCGAGGCATTCAGGGTGGCGGTGGTGGCTGCTGCGGTGGACGTAGGGCGAATCCAACGGACGCCGTAGTTGATGCCGTTGTCGTTGTCCAGCGACATGAATCCCACCGAGAACTCGTCCTTGGTGCCGATGCCCCAGCGGTAGTTGGCCGCGATACCGCGTTTGTCGATGCTGCTGCCGGCGGCGTTGTTGTCCGCCTTGGTCACCATGGCGTTGATGCGCAGGCCCGAGTCTTCGCCGGTCTGGATGTTGAAGTCGCCAGTCACTCGGCGGTAGTTGTACATGCCGACCGTGGTGCTGATTTCATGGTCGTCAATGGCGCGACCTTGCTTGCTGCTTTGGTTGACAGCGCCCCCGGTGGAGCCGCGGCCAAACAACATGGATGCGGAGCCGCGCAGCAGTTCAATTTTGTCGCTGTTGAAGGTGTCGCGGTCGTAGAACGCTGGGTCGCGCATGCCATCCACAAAAATGTCGCCGGTCTGGGCCAACGAGAATCCGCGCAAACGGATATCTTCTTCGCCGCCTTCTGCGGCCAGGAAGGTCACGCCAGCGGTGTTGTGCAGCACGTCTTTCAGGGTGTCCAGGTTGCGGTCGTCGACCAACTTTTCTGTCACCACGGTGATGGACTGGGGAATGTCGCGCAGCTCTTGTTTACCCTTGCCGATCGATGTTGTGGTGGCGCGCACCGAGTCTTTGCCCTGCGCCTCTTCAGCCTTTTCGGTGATCGTGACGGGTTTGAGTGTCTTGACAGCGTCCGCTGCAGCGTCTTGGGCTACCGCAGAAAACGAGCCGGCGAGCAGCATGGCGCCCAGAGGGAGCAATGTGGCAGGGTGGGCCGCCAGTGGCGTCGGGGAAGGGAAGGGGCGAGTGGTGGGCATAGCGCTCTCAACGTTCAATGGAAAGAAATTGCTGGCTATGTCTCCCTCCGGTGGTGCGGCTATCGACGTGGCTTGCTAACGTGTCAACTAAACAAGAAGCATTCCTGTTTGGTTTCAAAAAAAGGCCTACAAATGGCGTGTCATGGTGATGGTTTTCCAGGCTCCGTGCACCATGGCGGCGTTGGCGTGGCAGCGCTCTACGACATCGCGTGCACAGTCCTCGCACCGGCCACATTGCGTGGCTACGCCCAGATCGATCTGGATATCCTCAAAGCTCTTCCCTTCACTGGCGTGATGGTGAATCTCTTTGTCGGATACGCGGTGGCAGACACAAACAATCATGGGTGGTCCGGTACGGTGGAAAAACTAAATTGTAAATGAGAAGTTATCGCATTTGCATTTATAGTCCTTAAAAAATTTACTTTTGTTTACCATGACAGCGCTAAAACTACATTTGCTTCCGACGCACGACATTCTCAAATCCATGACGCCACAAGACTGGCAGACGGTGACTCAGGCCGACCCGCTCGTAGCAGCCAGATGGATAGAAGCAGCTGCTGCACTGGGCAGTGCGGACGCCCAAGCCATAGGCGGGCAATGGTTGCTCGATGGTCATGGCCAGCCCCGGAACGCTGACGCCGCGAGAGCCAGTTTTTTAAAAGCTGCGCAGCAGGCTCACCCTATGGGCATGAACATGGCCGGCCGATGTTTTGAAAACGGCTGGGGCGGGGAAGTGGACTGCTTTGCAGCCGCCAACTGGTATCGCCAGGCCGCGCACGCGGGACTGGATGCTGCGATGTACAACTATGCCAATCTGTTGGCTGCAGGTCTCGGGGTCGCTCAGGATGACGCAGCCGCACTCGAGTGGTACCGCCATGCTGCCGCACGCGGACATGCCAAATCGATGACCAAGATTGGCTACTTCTACGAGGATGGCAGGGTCGTGGGGCGCGACCTTGACGCAGCTTTCGTATGGTTTGAAGGGGGTGCCACGGGCGGTGACTTTCGAGGCCAATTCAACTATGCCACCATGCTTGCGCTACGGGGTGACCTGCCGGCGGCATTGCACTGGTTGGCCAAGGTGCCTGCGACTGCCACTCAAGCTTATTTGCGGCAGGCGGGTGAGCGCTTGCTGGAGTCCGCCTACCCCGAAATTCGTAGTGTCGGCGAGACTATGCTTAAAAAAGCCGCCTAGCCTACGCTGATGTTGCGCCGGTAGCTATTAAATTTATAGCGCTATGCCGTGGTTGTCCCAACCTCTTTCGAGGCGGAAGCGCTGATGCTGATGGGAGCTGCCGCCAAAGACAGCGGGGTCAACCAAGGCCTCACGCAGACCGCCGGCCACGAAGCCGCTCACGCCATTGACCATCGGCATCAGGGCGCCAGCGCCGGCCAGGGGAAGCATGCCCCTCCATTCGCCAGTGGCAGACCAGCCCATTACTTGGCCGGCGTAAGTGGCGCTCACCCAAAAAGTGTTTGCGGCCCAGCACACATCGCCCGCATAGCCTAGCCATGCATCGGGCGGTGCGCGCTCTGCGGGCCATGCAACCGTGTGCAGGCCCAAAGAGTCCAGTAGAGCCAAGGCGGGAGCCGTTTGTCGTAGCGCAACATCAGGGTGCTCCGCCTGCAAGGCCACGGCCAGGGTGCCGTCAGGCGAGCGTGCCAGGTGACGCAAGCTAAGCCACGGATCCTGCAAGGACCATTGGGCCACGATGTGACCGCTTGCGCCTTCAAGACGGGTCAGATTCGGCGCCATTTGTCCGAGGTTGCGTTTGCGCCGCCCGGTCTCGGGCAGGGTCAATATGCCGCCATTCGCCACGATCAAATGCCCGCTCGGCTCCCACATCAGAGCATGAGGACCGATGCCACCACTAGGGAATTCGCGAAACGTCTCCAGGGAGTCCGCATGTCGCTGCGCAATCAGTCCTTGGCCGGTGTCTCCATCGCTTTCGGTGGTGAATATGTATCTTCCATCGGGGGATTGCACTGCGTGGCCCCCCAGGTACCGATCGGACTCCATCGGGTGTAGCTGCAACAAGCGGCCGTTGCGGATATCCACACGGGCCAGATACTCACCGGGACGCCGCGCGACGACCAGTGCCTCCTGTGCCTGATCAGGGCGTTGCGCAGTGAGTGTCAGCAGTTGGTGAGCACGGTCGGGCAGGGCAGTAGCCCAGCGGGCGCCCTGTGGTGTCCAGAGTCCGGCATAGGCTTGATTCCGGTCTTGCCACGCGGTGAGCACTCGCGGCTTTACGGCACCTGCGCTTGGCGCAGTCCTGGCTGCGCCAAGCGCAGGTGCACCCCACGCGGCAAGGCTCCACGAAGCGAGTGTGTTCAGCGTTTGCCTGCGCGTCAGCAATGGCGCAGGCGGGGCGTGTTCAGTCGCCATCCGCATCGGTGAACCCTTGGCTGAAATCGAAGAGTCCGGCCCCCATATCACTGGTCATGGCATGTAGCACAGCGAGGCTATGTTGCGCTGCCAGTACGGTGTTGGCCAATTGCGGCCGGGCTGCTTGCACTGCGCGGCGGGTTTTTGTCAGTTGCAGCGTCAGTTGGCTCGCGGGAGCGAGATGCCCGCGCGAGCGCAGCAAATTGGTAAAGCTCGGGGCGATTGCGTCGTCAGCTGATGCGCAGTTGCCCCTGGCGTCGCCCACCAGAAAGTGGGCAATACCCTCCCACTGCGCTTGCCAGGCGGCGGATGTTTGCCCGCTCAAGCCGCGTACCCAGATGGCGCTGTCTTTACCCCGGGTATTGACCCGCGTTTTCTTGAGGCGTAACTGTTCCAGACTGCCCATGGATTGGGTGAACCATTCGCCGTAGTCGGTCCAGGCCTGGGCTTCATCCATCTGGTCGCTGTCGGCCGCCCGGGCGGCGGTCTGGTACGCCTGCAGCAGGGTGGCTGCCTCTGCTGACACTTCCGCGCTGAGTGCCGCAGCCAGCGCCTGAGCGCCGGGATCGTTTGGGTGGGTCCAGAGCAGCCATTCCAGCGCGGGGAGTCCTTTGGCGCCCACCCCGACAGCGTGGACTTTAGCGGCCAGCGCCTCGGTGTCCGTGCTCTGAGCGATTCGTGCCAGGGCTTGCACCTGCGCTGGGCGTGTGGGCCAAAAGTCGAGGGTGCGTACCGAGCGGCGCTCCAGCAACGCTCCTGCGGGTACGGCGGCGAGTTGCTCCCAGGTCAACATGCAGCGCACCCAGGCCGCCCGGCGGGCTGATACATCCGCGGGGGGGATGTGCAGGGCCTGGTGTAGCTCACTGGCGGCACGGGCGAACGCGTGGGCGCGCGGCAGCCAGTGGCCTTGTAAGCCGCCCCGCACCAGATCGCTCGCGCGGTGGAACGGCGTGGCAGCAGCAGGCGTCAGACAATTGTTTGCTATTGTTTTAGTAGCGGCTTGCGCATGTTCCGTGAGGACTAAGGCGCAAAATGGCATGTTTTTTAAAAGTCTGCGCCGGTTCATAAAGATTCCACAAACGCGACCAGCGCCTGACGGTCGCGTGGACTGAATTGAAGTACTTTTTGTTGTGCTACGGTGGCTTCACCGCCGTGCCAGAGGATGGCTTCGAGCACACCATGGGCCCGCCCGTCATGCAGCAAGCGGCGGTGGCCGTTGACGTCATGAATCAGCCCCACGCCCCATAAAGGCGGTGTTTTCCACTGTCGGCCATTCGCAGCGAAATCAGGGCGGCCATCGGCGAGTGCGGGGCCCATGTCATGCAACAAGAGATCGGTATACGGCCAGATTTTGACGCCCTCAACCTTCGGGCTGGACAAGCGCGGGAAGGGCGTTGCACCCGTGGTGTAGCTGGGGCGATGACAAGTGGCGCATTGGGCCTGCACAAACAGAGACTCTCCACGGACCACGGCTGCACGGTCGATATGGCGGCGCGCTGCCGGCGCAAGAGTGGCTTGGTAAAACACCACATCGCCCAGGGTGCGGTCGTCGATTTCCGGTGCCTGACCCTGTGCGCCCCGAGGCGCGGCCAGGCAATCTTTTTGAGCGGCGGTGCACGCCTCTTTGGGGTGAATGGTTGAGGTGATGCCAATATCCCCCAAAAACGCCCCTGCGGTTTGACTCGCCAGGCTGGCTTGGTTGGCTTTCCAGCCGAAGCGGCCTATGCGTTCTGCCCGGGCAAAGTCGTCCCAGACGCGATTGGGAACGCCCTTGATGGGGCCAGCCATTGCGGCTTGGGCGCTGGCGTTGGCCAGGATGTCGCTATCGGCGATCGCCTCGATCAGGCCAAGGCCTGCCATTTGAGGCGCAATGCGGGGGCTGATCATGGCGCCGGGCGCCAGGGGGCCATACGCCAGTTCAGCTAATCGGTACACCGGCTTGCGCAAGGTGTAAGGGGTGCCATCTGCAAAGCGGCCATGCACCAGCTGGTGACGGATGTGGACCTGCCCCTCTGCTTGGACCCCTTGAATGGCGGCGTTGTTGAGCTGGTCGCCATAGACCGGATCGGGCATCACGCCCCCGTGGGGGCCAATGCCCGGAATAGAGAGCCGCAGCAGCAAAGCCACGGGTGGCTCGCTCAGACCCTTGCGGAAATCTGGTGGCGCCCCGCGGCCATCCTGAACATGGCAGCCTCCACAGGAGCGGGCAATGAAGTGGGGGCCCAGGCCGTCGCGGGCGGTGGTCGAGGCAGGGGCTTCGACCCAATTGCGGCGGAAAAATGAATTGCCCACTGCAAACCGTGCCCGCTCCTCGTCATCGAGGGTGGGGAGCGGCATGGAGAATGCATTGCGCCCGGTGACAAATGCGGTCGCCTGGTCCGCAGTCAATTCGCCTTGGCTGCGACCGGCGGTATCGTTGTTGCTGTGTCCCCACACGGGCCAGAGCATGGCGGCGACCGCACCGGCCGCTGCGATCAGCAAGCCCAGCTTTTGGCGGGGACGCAGCTTCATTTCGCTTGGGCCAGCTTGTGAATGCCCAAGGCGGCTGCCGCTTCGGTCAGATCTTTGGATTGCTGGACCAGGCTGTCGATGGTTTTCTGCACCCGGATACGGCCCGGTGCGTCTTTTGCCCCCACAATTTCGCGGTCAAACGGGGCCTGTATCGCATTGGCAAACGCCACGCTTTGGGCGATCTGTTGGGTCACTTTGTCGGCCAGCGCGGGGTTCTTTTGTGCCACCAGATTGTTGAGCGATGCGCCTTGCAGCTGGGTGCCGTCCAGGCGCTTGTAGCTCCCGAGCCAGACGTTCTGGATGCCCTGTGCATTGGTGGCGGCGTCGCGGTGGGTGTTGTCAGAGAAGCAGGAGTGTTCGTCTTCTTTGTCCTGGGTGTTCATGGCGACCTCCAGGCGCTCCCCCGCCAGCTCGCCCCGTGACAGCGAGCCCAGGCCGATGATTATTTTGCGGACCGATTGGATGCCGCCTTGCTCGAATCGTGCCCGGTAGTTTTTGCTGGCAGGTGCCCAGGCTTTGACAAGGAAACTCAAGTCGTCAATCAGCAGATCGGTCACCACATTCAAGTAGGTGCGGCGGCGATCCGCGTTGGCGGCTTTGCCGTCCACATAATCTTCGAAAGAGCGGTTACCCGGACCGGTGTCACTTTGATCCTGGCCCCACAGCAGGAATTCAATGGCGTGCCATCCGGCCGCAATGTTTTCTTCGCCGCCGCGCTCGTTCAGCTTCGCGAGAGTCGCCTTGTTAAGCGGGATTTTCAGGTTGTTGACGATGCCTGCCTTAGGCTTGCCGGCCACGCCGTCGATGTACGACTCGTCCAAAGGCCAGGCGTTGAGACGCCCTTCGGGGCCTTTGTCATCATCAATGGGGCCACTGTAGAAGCGAAAGGCCTCGGTCTGGCCATAAAACTCACGGGCAGCCAGCCATGCTTTTTTTGCGTCATCCAGGCTCTGGGCGCTGGGGGCTGTAGTGAGCGCTTTGATCGACTTCTGCAGGCCTATGGCGCTGGTCAAGACATCTTGGTAGTTGGCTGCGACCAGTTCAGCGTAGTGGCGCACAACGCCTGCGGTGTCGACAGTTTGTGCCCGAACGGGGAGTCCGCTGAGCAAGGAGGCTGCGATAAAAGTGCCTTTGAGGAAGCTGCGTTTGTACATGAAATCTTTCTGCAGAGTGCAAATCTAAATACACATCTTAATGCAAATCGTTCTCAATAAACGCTGTAAAAAAACGCCGACAGAGTCAGCGTTCAAAGAAAGGGGTTTAGGAGAGCTCGCCCATCTGCGATTGCAGGTAGTTGGGGAGGCCGACGCTGGCGATCAGGTCGATCTGGGTCTCGAGGAAATCAATGTGCTCTTCGGTGTCATCCAGAATTTTCTGGAGCAGATCGCGGGACACGTAGTCACGTACCGATTCGCAATGGGCGATACCGGCTTTGATCGTCGCTTGCGCGCCCATTTCGGCTTTCAAGTCGCACTCCAGGGCTTCAGGCACGGATTCACCAACCATGATTTTGGCCATGTCCTGCAGGTTAGGCAGGCCGTCGAGCATGAAGATGCGGTCCATCAGCATGTCTGCATGCTTCATTTCGCCGATCGATTCGCTGTACTCCTTTTTGGCCAGTTTCTCGAAGCCCCAGTGCTTGTACATACGGTAGTGCAAAAAGTACTGATTGATGGCGGTGAGCTCATTTTTGAGCTGTGCCTGCAGGTGGCTGATGACTTGAGCGTCGCCTTTCATGGGGGGTACTCCTTTATAGAAATATCCATTATCCCTTTGGGGGCCGTGGCAGCAAACGGGTTGTACTGAAAAAATCCCGTTTTGTGACCAGGGGAATGATTTTAAATGAGAATGATTCGCATATACTTTGTTTTTCAGGTGTCGTTGTGATACCTGTTTCCACAGGGAGATGACGATGTCGACGCATTGGAAGCCGCAGGACGAGGAGTACCTTATACCGACCGCAGAGGCCTTGATGGCCAGCACCATGGCGCTGATGACAGGTCATGTGCAGGCAGCGTGCCCCGAGCACCGGGAGGCCATGGTGGCAAAGATTGTGAGCAACCTGACCCGTTTGTCGGCAGACCCTTTGTTGTCGCCCGGTTTTCAAACCCTGTTGTGGTCCTTGCGGCAGCGTTGGTCGCATCAGAGTGGGCCTGCAACATGGGCACGAATACCGGTTGCGGACGGGGGATTCCTGCACTCCAGTCCCGAGGCGATTCAATGAGCGATTCCGCAGGTAAACATCGCTCTGCGGGGCGATACCAGTCGGTGTGTCCGTGTTGTGAGCCTGAGGCCGAGACCGTGCGCGGTCGACCGACCAAGCGCATGCCGCACCGTCCGGTGTTTGCATGGCGTGTTCGTTTGGCCAATGGGCGCGAGCAACTGGTTCAACAAGAAACAGAAAACGGAGAGGATTAACCATGCCTATTGCGAATCAAGAGCCAGTGCCGGTCAGTGCCCCGGCTGACAACCGCGAGATCTGTCCGCCAGCGCATGTCCTGCCTGCGGGGGCAACGGGTTCACGCCGCAAGCGCCTGTGGGATTTGGGCACTCATTGCCATTGCCCGCTTGTGGGGGTGAGTTTGCCGATGGACGTTTTGCGCAAGCTGGTCAACAAATCATTGGGGGCGCAAGCGGTTGCCAATGACTATGAGGTACATGCAGGGGCGGTCGCCGAGGCTGCGCGTCGTTGTAAGTTGTCGGAGCTGATGCAGGCTGAACTCGAAGTACGCTATGTGCGGGAAATTCATGTCTTCAAGGCGGCCAAAAGCAGCCTGGCGGTTGCCGAGTTGTGGGTCAACTACCTCAAAGCGGGCGATGTGGCTGGTGCGTTCTGGGCGGCCTTGACGCACCCTCGTTGTGATGCGGCGCTGCAAGATGCCATGTGCAAAGACCTGCACATGTTTCAACACCAAGCCGGTGCGGGTGTGCGCCTTGAAATTGCACGATTTAATGCGCTGGCCCATGAAAACGCAGTATTGACCCGTGAGCTTGGGAAGGTGCAGGAGCGCATCTCCCGTGCAATGTTGCAGAAAACGACGGAACTTGATCGGCTGCAGGCAGAACTTCTGCGTGTCAGAGCGGAGAGTATTGCCAAAGACAGTCGACTTGCCTTCTGGGCGCAGGATTACGCGGAGTTGCAAAACTCGATCCCTCAGCTTGAGGAGCGTCAGCGCCTGCAAAAACGCATAGAACACCTCCTTCTCCGGCAAGAGGAGCAAGACCAATTGCTGGCAGATTTTCGCCGCAAACTGCAAGTGGCCGAACGCAGTCTGCAGGACCGAGTGCGACAGGAGCGCGCGGACACGCAGACAGCCTCAGGCGCAGACGGGCCGCAACTCCCAGTGCGGTTTGACCACAAAGTGGTGCTGTGTGTGGGCGGACGAACCGGTAATGTGGCCAACTACCGTGATGTGGTCGAAAGAGTCGGTGGGCGCTTCGCCCATCATGATGGGGGAGTAGAGGACAACGCTGCGGTTTTGGACGCCAATCTTGCGGCCGCTGACCTGGTCATTTGCCAGACCGGTTGTATCAGTCACAACGCTTATTGGCGGGTCAAGGACTTTTGTAAACGCACCGGCAAACAGTGCGTCTATGTGGAAAACGCGAGCGCTTCATCGCTCGAACGCAAATTACAGACGCTCAGTACACCAGTCGTTCTGGATGAATTTCCTGAAGAATCGTCGTAGCGATCTCTTCGATGGACTTGGTCGTGGTGGACAGCCACCGGATCCCGGTGCGGCGCATCATGGCCTCGGCCTCGCTGACTTCCATCCGGCAGTTCTCTAGGGAAGCGTATTTGGAGTTGGGGCGTCTTTCATTGCGGATTTCTGACAGGCGTTCCGGTTGGATGGTGAGGCCGAAAATCTTCCCTCGGTGTGGCACAAGTGCTGGTGGTAGCTGGCGGCGTTCAAAGTCTTCGGGAATCAAAGGATAGTTTGATGCCTTCAGGCCATACTGCATGGCCAGATACAACGAGGTCGGGGTTTTGCCACTGCGGCTTACGCCCACCAAAATCACATCGCTTTGCTCAAGGTCGCGGTTACTTTGCCCGTCGTCATGGGCCAAAGAGAAGTTGATCGCTTCGATCCGGTCGTGGTACTCCTTGCTCTTGCTGGCGTCACTGAAGCGCCCGATCCGGTGATTGGATTTCAAGCCCAACTCTTGCTCCAAGGGGTGTACAAACATGCCGAACATGTCGAGCAACATGCCCTGACAGCCTTCCTGAATGACTTTCAGCACCTCCATGTTGACCAAGGTCGTGAACACAATCGGCTTGTTCCCGTCGACTACCCCAGTGTGGTTAATCTGCCGGACTGCTTGGTGCGCTTTGTCCACGGTGTCTACGAATGGCAGTCGTACATGCCGTGCCTTTGTCTCGAATTGGGCCAGGATCGCATTGCCGAATGTTTCAGCGGTAATGCCGGTTCCATCAGAAATAAAGAATACGGTGCGTTGGGGCATATGGAAGTCGTTGGTGATGTCAGTCAGATGCAAGGGCTCGGCGGATTTTCGTAATCGGGTTACAGCTTACGCCCACCTACAATCACCGCAATTTAGCGCATTTAGGTACCGGTTACGTTTCCCAGAACAGCAATAACAGGAAAGTGACAGGTCGCGCGATCCGTTAGAGTTTTAGTCGGCGGGTCAGAGAAAGGTTTTAACTTCTGGAGCATCCTATGTCTGAACTTTTCAATGCGACCGACCTGGTCGTGCCTTTCGAGCGCTTGCGCATGACGGACGTTGAGTCCGTCGGCGGCAAAAACGCCAGCCTGGGGGAGATGATTTCCCAGCTTCCGCAAGGCGTCCGGGTCCCAACGGGCTTTGCGACGACTGCCCACGCATTCCGCCAGTTCCTGGCCCACGACGGCCTGGCCGACAAGATCAGCGCCAAGCTGAAGACACTGGACACCGAAGACGTGCGCGCTTTGGCAGTGGTTGGGGCCGAAATCCGTTCCTTGGTCGAAGCTCAGCCTTTCCCCGCAGATTTAGAGCAGGCGATTCGCGAGGCCTTCGTGACGCTGTCTGCGGGCAATGACCAAGCCAGCTTTGCCGTGCGTTCGTCCGCTACCGCCGAAGACTTGCCCGACGCTTCTTTTGCAGGTCAGCAAGAGACTTTTTTGAACGTGGTGGGCATCGAGGATGTGCTTCACAAAATGAAAGAGGTGTTTGCCTCCCTGTACAACGACCGCGCGATCAGCTACCGCGTCCACAAGGGCTTTGCCCATGATGTAGTGGCTTTGAGTGCCGGCGTGCAGCGCATGGTGCGCTCAGACTTGGGCGCGGCGGGTGTGATGTTCACTATCGACACAGAATCCGGCTTTGATCAGGTGGTGTTTATCACCTCCAGCTACGGCTTGGGTGAAACCGTGGTTCAGGGTGCTGTGAACCCTGACGAGTTCTATGTCCACAAGCCCATGCTCAAAGCGGGTAATCGTGCCGTCATTCGCCGCAATTTGGGCTCCAAACTCCTGCAAATGGTGTTCACCAGTGCCGAAGAAAAGGCAGCCGGGGGTAGGCTGGTCAAGACCACCGACGTGCCTACAGAATTGCGTAACCGCTACTCCTTGACAGATGCGGATGTGGAGCAACTGGCCCAATACGCCTTGGTGATTGAAGAGCATTACGGCCGTCCGATGGACATCGAATGGGGCAAAGATGGCATCGACGGTCAGCTGTATATCCTGCAAGCGCGCCCTGAAACTGTGAAAAGCCAGGCCGGTACAGCCGCTGAGTACCGCTACAAGCTCAAAGGTAAGGGCAATGTGGTGGCCGAAGGCCGTGCCATCGGTCAAAAGATCGGAACCGGGCCGGTGCGGATTGTTCACAACATCAGCGAGATGGACCGGGTGCAGGCGGGCGATGTGCTCGTTACCGACATGACGGACCCCAATTGGGAGCCGGTGATGAAGCGGGCCAGCGCAATTGTGACCAACCGGGGGGGGCGCACTTGCCACGCCGCCATCATTGCCCGCGAGTTGGGCATCCCTGCCGTGGTGGGTTGCGGCAACGCCACCGACCTTCTCAAAGAGGGGATGCTGGTCACCGTAAGCTGTGCAGAGGGTGATACCGGCTTTATCTACGATGGATTGCTGGAGACAGAAATCTCTGAAGTACAGCGCGGTGTGATGCCGGAGATTCCGGTGAAGATCATGATGAACGTGGGCAACCCCCAACTGGCTTTCGACTTTTGCCAGTTGCCTAACGAAGGTGTGGGCTTGGCGCGGTTGGAGTTCATCATCAACAACAACATCGGAGTGCACCCCAAAGCCATTCTGGACTACCCGAATGTGGATGCCGACCTGAAAAAGGCAGTGGAGTCGGTGGCACGTGGACATGCATCGCCCCGTGCGTTTTATGTGGACCGGGTAGCCGAAGGCGTTGCAACCATTGCAGCAGCGTTCTGGCCCAAGCCGGTGATCGTCCGATTGAGCGACTTCAAGAGCAACGAGTACCGCAAGCTGATTGGTGGCAGCCGCTACGAGCCTGAAGAAGAAAACCCGATGCTCGGCTTCCGCGGTGCTGCGCGCTATATCAGCACCGAGTTTGG
>DAINNP010000019.1:14806-17469 GCA_036735785.1 Rhodoferax sp.
TTGCTGGCGGCTGACTTCGATGAGCGCGACCCCGCTGTCAAGGCCCTCATCACGATGGCGATCGACGCTTGCAAGCGCCAAGGCAAGTATGTCGGTATCTGCGGCCAAGGGCCTAGCGACCACCCTGACTTCGCCAAGTGGCTGGAGCAACAAGGGATTTCTTCTATCTCCCTGAACCCAGACTCGGTGATCGCCACCTGGCAGCAACTCGCGGTCTGATGCCTGACAAGACGACCCAGCGCAATTGGCACCTGCACGCAGTGCTGCTTGCGCTGTGGTTTGTCTTTTCTTTCGGTATTGTTTTTTTCGCCCGGGACCTGAGCGGTACGTTTTTTTCGTGGCCGCTTGCTTACTGGCTGACTGCCCAAGGGGCATTGTTGGTATTCATTGCGATCGTGGTGGTCTTCGCCCTGGTGGCCAACCGGCGTTCGCCCGAAGTCTTCCAGTTCGACTCTGTTGAATATGGTTCCTACACCGCCTCGTTGCGCAGGCGGTTTTTCGGTTTTGTGGTCGGTTTGTTGGTGTTTTTGGTGGCTTTGGGGGTGGCGGAGCAGTACGGCTTGCCCAAGGCGTGGGTAGCCGGCATTTTTCTGTCCGTCACCTTGGTGCTTTATGCGGTGATTGGCGTGTTTGCGCGCACCGCTGACGCCAACGAGTATTACGTGGCCGGGCGCCGCATCCCCGGCGTTTACAACGGCATGGCGACAGCGGCAGACTGGATGAGTGCAGCCTCCTTCATCAGCTTGGCGGGTGGTTTGTATACCCAGGGTTTTAGTGGTTCTGGAAGCCAGCCCGGCGGCTTGGCCTATGTGCTGGGGTGGACCGGGGGCTTTTGTCTGGTCGCATTGCTGGTGGCTCCCTATTTGCGCAGCATGAATTTGTATACCGTTCCGGATTATTTTCGGGTGCGGTTCGGAGGGCATTGGCCCCGCCGTATTGCTGCCTGGTCTGCCGTGCTGTGCTCTTTCACGTATGTGGTGGCTCAGCTGTACGGTGTGGGTTTGATTACCTCCCGCCTGACGGGTGTGCATTTCGAAATCGGGATCCTCCTGGCCTTGGGCGGTGTGCTGGTGTGTTCCTTTTTGGGGGGCATGCGCGCGGTGACCTGGACGCAGGTCACGCAGTATGTGGTGGTCATATTGGCTTTTCTGATTCCTGTGTCCTGGCTTTCGTACCAGCAGACCGGCAATCCTTTAGCGCCACTGGCTTACGGGCAGCAACTGGGGAAAATTACCCAAATGGAGCAAGCCTTTGCGGTGTCTCCCCAAGAGCAAGAGGTGATTGCCATCTATGCGCGGCGCGCAGAGGAGTTCAAGCGCAAGTTGGTGGATGTGGAGTCTTCGCTCGCGATTGAGCGCGAGGAATTGCGCCGACAGTTGCGGATCCTTGGCGACAGCAAGGCGCCAGATGCTCAGGTTCAGGCGACGCGCAAGGCCCTGGCGTCACTTCCTAAAGATGTAAAGGCGGCTCGTGAGTTGTGGACCAAAAACTGGCTCGAAAACACCGAAAAAGCCAAAGCACTGGGTGGGATGCCTCCACAGACCCGGCCATTTGCCGGGGATCCGGATGGTTCTGCGTCGGAACAAGCGGAGTTTTCGACGTCCCGCGCCAACTTTTTGGCTTTGATGTTTTGTTTGATGGTGGGTACCGCAGGTTTGCCTCACCTCTTGACCCGGTACTACACCACGCCGGGGGTTGCACAAGCCCGGCGCTCAGTGGCGTGGTCTCTCATTTTCATCACCTTGTTGTACTTGTCAGCACCCGCTTTGGCCGTATTGGTCAAATACGAGGTAATGGCCAATCTAGTGGGGCAACCCTTCGATGCGCTCCCCGCTTGGATGCTGCAGTGGTCTCGCTACCCCAACTTGCTCACGTTCAGCGATGTAAATGCGGATGGGGTGTTGCAATTTGCCGAGTTGCGGGTCGGTGCAGACCTGGTGATGTTGGCATCTCCGGACATTGGCGGTTTGCCCTACGTGGTGTCCGTGCTGGTGGCGGCAGGTGGCTTGGCAGCGGCGCTATCGACCGCTGATGGTTTGCTTCTCACCATCGGTAATGCCTTGGCCCACGATGTGTATTTTGAAGGTAATGCCAACAAGGCCGAGGCCATGCGGCGTGTGATGCTATCCAAGTTTGCGCTGTTGGTGGTGGCCTTGATGGCGGCGTATGCTGCTGCACAACGGCCGGCGGGAATTTTGTATCTTGTGTCCGCTTCTTTTTCCTTGGCCGGTGCTGCGTTCGTGCCGGCCATGGTGCTAGGTATTTTCTGGAAGCGTATGACCAGGGCTGGCGCGGTCGCCGGCATGTTGGCAGGCTTGGGTACCACGGTGGGTTACATGGTGCTGAACTTTCCGTTATTGCGGCAATGGTTTGGTTTTTCGGAAGAGCATTTGTGGTTTGGCATACAGCCTGTCTCTGCTGGTGTTTTCGGGGTGCCTGTGGGGCTGCTGATGGCTATTTTGGTCAGCTTGTTGACATCGCCTGACTCTGCCGAAGATCGCAATTTGTCACCCCCCTTGGGTTAGGCTATAATCATGGGCTTCGCCTTGCTGCACCCTGTCTGGACGCCGGGGGCAGCTTTTATAGCCGGTACGAGAGTGCCGGAAAACCCAGATGCTGGGAAATCCTCAAGGAGTATCAATGCGTCATTACGAAATCATCCT
>DAINNP010000020.1:0-17240 GCA_036735785.1 Rhodoferax sp.
TCCGGCCACCGCATGGGAACCATGGAAATTGAGTCCGCGCTCGTGTCCAAGTCCGATCTGGTCGCCGAAGCTGCCGTGGTTGGTCGCCCTGATGATTTGACGGGCGAGGCGATTTGCGCTTTTGTGGTGCTGAAGCGGGCCCGCCCCAGCGGCGACGAAGCCAAAGCGATTGCCAAAGAACTGCGCGACTGGGTTGCCAAAGAAATCGGGCCTATCGCCAAGCCCAAGGACATCCGCTTTGGTGAAAACCTGCCCAAGACCCGTTCCGGCAAGATCATGCGCCGCTTGCTGCGCTCCTTGGCCAAGGGAGAGTCCATCACCCAGGACACCAGCACCCTCGAGAACCCAGCCATCCTGGACCAACTGGGCCAAGCTTACTAAGCAAGCCTAGTTTCTCGATAAGGTGGGCGCCTGTGGCGCCTGACCATAAAAAAAGCCGCTGGGTCTCAGCGGCTTTTTTCGTTGTGAGTGACCAGCTTAGTTCAGCGAGAGAACCCAAGCCGCCAATTTCTTGGCCTCGGCTTCACTGACCTGCGAATTCGCTGGCATGTAAGCGGTGCCCCAAGCGCCGCTACCACCTTTCATGATCTTGGTGGCTAGCCGATCTGCGGCTGTCTTGTCCCCTTTGTACTTGGTGGCCACGTCCTTGAACGCAGGGCCGAGCACTTTTTTGTCCATCATGTGGCAGGTCATGCAGTTTTTGGACTTGGCCAAGCCCTGATCCGCCCAAGCGAGGGGGCTGAGCAACACCACGGAGAGCACCCAACTACGCGATAGAAAATGATTCATCTGAAGCCTTTGTTGTTTCGCTAACATCTCTACAACGGGATTGTAGTAACGCAGGTTGACCCCCCCAATAGAAACAGGGGCAACACATTGGAGCAAATACTATGTATTTTCTGGGTTTAGGTTTGATTCTTCTGGCCATGAAATACCTGCTGATCGAGCCGGTAGCCGCGTGGGCTTGGTGGCAGGTTCTGGTGCCTTTTGCACTGGCAATTGCCTGGTGGGCGTGGGCGGACAGTTCCGGCTACACCAAACGCAAGGCCATGGACAAGGAAAATGCCCGCAAGCAGGCCCGCATAGACCGCCAGCGGGAAGCCATGGGGCTGCAGGGGTCTAAAAAACGTCGTTGAGGGGCTGGAGGATAATCTCTGGCGCCCCCCATTCTGTTCAACCGAATATCTATTTCACACCATGCCAGCTTACCGTTCCAAGACCTCCACTGCCGGCCGCAACATGGCCGGTGCACGCTCTTTGTGGCGCGCGACCGGCATGAAGGATGCTGACTTCAGCAAGCCCATCATCGCCGTCGTGAATTCGTTCACCCAGTTCGTGCCGGGCCACGTGCACCTGAAAGACTTGGGTCAATTGGTCGCGCGCGAGATCGAGGCAGCGGGCGGTGTAGCCAAAGAGTTCAACACGATTGCCGTGGACGACGGTATCGCCATGGGCCATGACGGCATGTTGTATTCGCTGCCTAGTCGCGACATCATTGCTGACAGCGTGGAGTACATGGTTAACGCGCACTGCGCCGATGCCATGGTGTGCATCTCCAACTGCGACAAGATCACCCCCGGCATGTTGATGGCCGCCATGCGCCTGAACATCCCGGTGGTGTTTGTGTCCGGCGGCCCTATGGAAGCGGGCAAGGTCAAATTGCTCAATCCTACGACCCAGAAAATCGAGTTCAAAAAGCTCGATCTGGTCGATGCCATGGTCATGGCAGCAGACAGCAAAGTCAGCGATGCGGATGTTGCGGAAGTCGAGCGCTCTGCTTGCCCCACTTGCGGCTCTTGCTCTGGCATGTTCACCGCCAACTCCATGAACTGCCTGACCGAAGCTTTGGGCTTGTCTTTGCCCGGTAACGGTACCGTGTTGGCGACCCATGCCGACCGCGAGCAATTGTTCAAGCGCGCGGGTCATCTGGTGGTGGAGCTCTGCAAGCGTTACTACGAAGAAGAAGACAGCAGCATCCTGCCGCGTTCCATGGGTTTCAAGGCCTTCGAGAACGCGATGGCGCTGGACATTGCCATGGGCGGCTCCACCAACACCATCCTGCACATTCTGGCCATTGCCCAGGAAGCGGAAATCGACTTCACCATGGCCGATATCGATCGCATGTCCAAGATCGTGCCGCAGCTGTGCAAAGTGGCTCCGAACACGGACAAGTACCACATTGAAGACGTGCACCGCGCAGGCGGCATCATGGGCATTCTGGGTGAACTGGACCGCGCAGGCCGTTTGCACACCGACTTGGCTACTGTGCACAGCAAAACCATGAAGGACGCGCTCGACCAGTGGGATATTGCCCGCAACCCGTCGGACGCGGTCAAGACCTTTTACATGGCAGGCCCCGGCGGCATTCCCACCCAGGTGGCGTTCAGCCAGGCTGCCCGTTGGCCCAGCCTCGACACCGACCGCGCTACAGGCTGCATCCGCTCTGTGGAGCATGCCTTCAGCAAAGAAGGCGGTTTGGCGGTGCTGGTCGGCAATATTGCGCTCAACGGTTGTGTCGTCAAAACCGCGGGCGTGGATGACAGCTTGCTAGTGTTTGAAGGCCCTGCCCACGTGGTGGAGTCGCAAGACGAAGCGGTCGCCAATATTTTGGCCGACAAGGTGGTGGCGGGTGATGTCGTCATCGTGCGTTACGAAGGCCCCAAGGGCGGCCCCGGTATGCAAGAGATGCTGTATCCCACTAGCTATATCAAGTCCAAGGGCTTGGGCAAGGCCTGTGCCTTGTTGACCGATGGCCGCTTCTCTGGCGGTACCTCGGGTCTGTCCATCGGCCACGCTTCGCCTGAAGCGGCTGCGGGTGGTGCTATCGGCTTGGTTCGCAATGGCGACCGCATCCGCATCGACATCCCCAACCGCTCGATCAACGTGCTGGTCTCTGATGAAGAGTTGGCAGCCCGCCGCGTGGAGCAGGACAAGCTGGGCTGGAAACCTGCGCAACCACGCCCCCGCAAGGTGACTGCTGCCCTCAAGGCCTACGCTAAGCTGGTCATGTCTGCGGACAAGGGCGCCGTGCGCGACCTCTCGTTGCTCGATTAAGCAGCCCGCACACCGGAGCAGAAGGCTGCTCCGGTGTGCTTTTTAGGTTTTCATGCTGATTCATCCTCAAATTGACCCGATTGCGCTGCAATTGGGCCCGGTCGCTGTGCATTGGTACGGCCTGACCTACCTCGTCGCTTTCGGGCTGTTCCTGTTTTTGGGCGCGCGCAGGTTGCGTCAGCCTGCATTTGCGGCAGGGCAGGGGGCTTGGTCGTTCAAGGATATTGAGGACATTTTGTTCCTCGGTGTCATGGGCGTAGTGCTCGGTGGGCGCATAGGCTACTGCCTGTTTTACAAGCCGGGCTACTACGCCAGCCATCCGCTGGAAGTTTTGTATGTCTGGCAAGGCGGCATGAGTTTCCATGGCGGCATGCTCGGGGTGATCGGCTCCATGTTGTGGTTTGCCCACTCACGCAAAAAGTCTTTCTGGCAAGTCGCAGATTTGGTGGCTCCCTGTGTGCCCACCGGGCTGGCCTCGGGGCGGGTCGGCAACTTCATCAACGGCGAGCTGTGGGGGCGGGTTGCGGACCCCGCGTTGCCATGGGGAATGGTGTTTCGCGATGGAGGGCCGCTGCCACGCCATCCATCGCAGATTTATCAGTTCCTGCTGGAGGGGCTGTTGCTCTTCGTGTTGCTCTGGTGGTATGCCAGCAAGCCGCGCAAGCAAGGGCAGGTGGCGGCGGCGTTTTTGTTGGGCTATGGCGTGTTCCGTTTCATTGCCGAGTTCTTCCGGGAGCCGGATGCCCACCTTGGTTTACTGAGTCTGGGCATGAGCATGGGGCAGTGGCTCTGTGTGCCGATGATTCTGGGTGGCGCAGCTTTGTGGCTTTGGGCAGATCGCCGCAAAGCCTGATTTCTCGTTCTGCTGACAAAGCTGCCGACAAAGGCACCCCGCGGGTAACTACCGGGGGTGCTTTTTTGTTTTGCGCTCTATGATTTTCCGTAATTACCGGTAATTATGAAAAATTGTCGGCTTGGAAATGTTCCTCAGGAGTGTGTCTGCCGATGCGTGCTGTTCCCAATTCCTTGCATGACGACGTAGCCGACCGGCTGCGGCATCGCATTTTTGAAGGGGCATTGCCGGCGGGCGCTTATGTGGATGAGGTTGCACTCTGCACCGAGTGGTCCATTTCACGCACGCCCTTGCGCGAGGCGCTTAAAGTGCTGGCTGCCGAGGGGCTGATCCGGCACGAACCGCGGCGCGGAAGTTTTGTCAGCGAGGTCACCGAGCGGGACCTGGATGATATTTTTCCGGTCATTGCCTTGCTGGAAGGCCGCTGCGCCTTCGAGGCGGCGCGTAAGGCCACGGCGGCAGACTTGGCGGCCCTCGAGGCACTGCACCTGAATTTGCAGGCGCACGCTGCGGCAGGGCGCATCCCCGACTACTACGCTACCAACTACACGATCCACGAGGCCATCATCACCCTTGCGGACAACCGGTGGCTGGCCCAGTCGATCGCGGATCTTCGAAAAATTCTCAAGCTCGCGCGCTTGCAGCAGTTGCGTGCTCCCGGGCGCTTGGAGCAGAGCCTCAGTGAGCATCTTGCTGTGTTTGCCGCCATCCGCGCAGGTGACGCAGAGGCCGCCGATGCAGCCATGCGCAACCACTTGCTGCGCCAGCGTGAAGCGTTGCGGGAATTGGCCCATTACGGAAAGAGCAGGTTATTGGCATGACACAAGATTCCTGGATCAACCGCAACGTCGTGCGGCTACTACCGCGCGGTTTTAAGCAAAATGTGCCTCAGGCCCCCGTATCTATTGCGCAAGATGCTCCTGAATTGATAGTAGTGAAGGCGGCATCCAGCGTTTTCAAAGGGCGCCCGCAGGTGCGCAGCACCCGTGAGCGTTTGCAGGGAACGCTGCGCCAAAGTAACGAGGCCTTGTCGCCCAGAGTGCTGCGTCGCATTTTGCAAGAGCTCCAGGCGGTGATTGATGGACGGGTGAGCGAGGTTGAAGGCGGGCGTCGGGCAGCGGCCCTGATGGCCTGGTATGCCGGCGCTACCCCGCCACGCCGCCTCGATATGTGGCTGCTGATGAGTGAAATGTTTGTGGCGGACCCGGTGAAAGCCCAAGCGGCGCAGGCACAGTTTGCTGCGGCGCTCGGCACCCCTGATGAAGCCGCCGCCGAAGTTCACTACCGCCGGGCCACGGTGTCGCCGCGCCGGCGCTTGCTGCAGCGCTTCAGCGCCGATGCGGCCGGCATTCGCTTTCTGGTGAATCTGCGAGCGGAAATGCAGAGCGCACTGAAGTCCGACAAGCGGCTGCAGGCGCTGGATGTGGAGATGGAGTACATGTTCTCCACCTGGTTCGACGTGGGCTTTCTGGAGCTACGCCGCATCAGCTGGGACTCTCCGGCCTCTCTCGTCGAAAAACTCATCAAATACGAGGCGGTACACGACATCAAGAGTTGGGCCGATGTGAAAAACCGGCTCGACTCTGACCGCCGGTGCTACGGCTTCTTTCATCCCCGCCTGCCCGATGAGCCGCTGATTTTTGTGGAAGTGGCTTTGGTGGATGCGCTGGCGGACTGCATCACCCCGCTGCTGGACGAGTCTGCGGATGCGGTGGATTTGAATGCCGCCACCACGGCGATTTTTTACTCCATCAGCAACACGCAGGATGGCCTGCGGGGTGTCAGCTTTGGCGACTCGCTCATCAAGCGGGTGGTGGAGACCTTGAAAACCGAGTTTCCGCGCCTCAAGACCTTTGCCACGCTGTCGCCGATTCCCGGTTTCAGGAGCTGGCTGCAAAAAAACGCGGCTGCGCAGTTGGAGCGGCTTGACGCCTCTGCGCGCGAAGAGCTGGGCCGCGCGGTCGGCTTTGAGCCGGTGACCGCGGCTCATTTTCTGGCGGCTTGCGAGACCCCCTTGGCGCTGAAGCCGACGTCGGCAGTGCGCTCCATGCTCATGCGCTGTGCCGCCCAGTACCTCGGCCGCGAAACGCTGCACGACAAGCCCTTGGACCCGGTCGCCCGCTTCCATTTGGGCAACGGTGCACGGGTGGAGCGCCTCAATTGGGCCGGTGACCCTTCGGGCAAGGGCCTGAAGCAGTCCTACGGGCTGATGGTCAATTACCTCTACGACCTGCAGCGGCTCGACAAATACCGGGAAGGCCTGGCCCATGGCCGGATTCCGGTGGCTAGTGCAGTGAGTACCTTGTATTTTTAGTCAGCGACAGTGTGTAACCCCAACAATAAGCAGGAGACAGACATGGCACATGAACAAGACTTTTCCACCCCCGACCAGGCTTGCGGCACCAGTCGCCGCCGTATCTTGGGCGCCGGCTCGGCCCTGGCGGCTGCATGGGCGCTGGCCCCTGCGGGTGCGCTGGCGCAGTCCAAGTGGCCGGCCAAGCCGGTGACCTTGGTGGTGCCATTTCCGGCTGGTGGCGGCACCGATGCTTTTGCCCGCCCGATGTCGGCCCAGTTCGCCAAGCTCACAGGCACCCAGCTGGTGATTGACAACCGCGGCGGCGCCGGTGGCACCCTCGGGGCCGGTATCGCAGCCAAGGCCGCGCCCGATGGCTACACCTTGTTCATGGGTGCGGTGCACCACGCGATTGCCCCCAGCATGTACCCCAAGCTGGACTACGACATTGAAAAAGATTTCATCCCCTTGGCCCTAGTCGCCAACGTGCCGCAAGTGCTGGTGGTGAACCCCAAAAACGTGCAGGGCGACTTCAAGGCATTCTTGGCGCAGGTCAAGGCCAACCCGGGCAAACTCAACTACGGCTCCGCAGGTGGCGGCACCTCGCACCACTTGGCTGGTGAGCTGTTCAAACAGCAGACCGGCACCTTCATCACCCATATTCCTTACCGCGGGGCCGGCCCTGCGCTGCAAGACCTGATGGCGGGCAGTGTGGACATGATGTTTGACGGCTTGGGCTCCTCCGCCGCGCACATCAAGGGCGGGCGTATCAAGGCCCTCATGGTGTCCGGCAGCAAGCGCAGCCCGGCGTTTCCCGATGTGCCCTGTGCGGCCGAGTTGGGGCTGCCCAACTACACCGTGACCACCTGGTACGGGCTGTGGGCTCCCAAAGGCACACCGGCTGACATTCAGGCGCGTGTGGTGGAGGAGGTGAACCGCATCTCGATGGCGGACGACATCAAAACCAGCTGGGCCAACAACGGCGCGGAATTCGGCAAACTCACACCGGCGCAGTTCGGCAGCTTTGTGAGTGCCGAGGTCAAGCGCTGGGCCACGGTGGTCAAGGCCTCGGGCGCCAAACTCGACTAAGGAGCACCATGGCAGGCGGGATTGCAATCGAGCGGGATGCCTACGGAACACCCGGTGTATGGGCTCTGACCCTCACCCACACCGGCAAATTCAACGCCATGTCCCGCAGCATGTGGGCGGAGTTGAAAGCAGTGTTCGAGGCGGTGCAGGCGGACCCCCGCGTGCGCTGTGTGCTGCTGCGTGGCGACCAGGGCCACTTCTGTGCCGGCGGTGATATTGCCGAGTACCCCGGGTTCCGTTTCGATGCCGCTCAACTGGAGCACTTCCATGAGCGGGAGGTGTGGGGTGGTTTGCAGGCCATGCTCGATTGCGACGTTCCCATCATCGCCCTGATCGAGGGCAACTGCATGGGGGCGGGCATGGAGATCGCCAGCTGTTGCGATCTGCGCCTGGCAGCCGACACCGCCCGTTTTGGCGCCCCGATTGCCCGCTTGGGATTTCCGATGGCGCCGCGCGAGGCCGCGCTGGTGGGGCGGGTGGCCGGAGCCACCGTCGCCCGTGCCATGCTGCTGGCCGCCGAGGTGTTTGATGCCCCGGCCATGCTCGGGCACGGCTTTCTCACCCGCGTGTGCGCGGCAGCAGAGCTGGGCAGTGCGGGCCAGGAGTTGGCCGTGCGCATCGCGGGGCTGGCCCCACAAGCAGCCCGCTTGAACAAGCAAACACTTCGTAGGCTAAATGAGCCTGTAGCGCCCGCAAAATATGCGCATATAGCTCCTGATTTGATAGCAAGTGAGCTGCAAGATCCCTACGCCTATGCCGACTCTGCAGAGCACCGCGAAGGCATTTCCGCCTTTCTCGACAAGCGCAAGCCGGTGTTTTGACCGGCTCCTCTTTTCCTTTTGATTTCACGCACCCTATGAGCAACAACAAAACCCTTGCGGCCTCTGACGCGAATTTGTTCACCGCATTGCGCGCAGCTTTCCCAGCCGACATGACATGCACCGCGGTAGAGACCGATAGTGGCTTGCACTACTCCTGGCGCGACCTCGACGAGGCCACCGCCATGGTGGCGAACCTGTTCGGCTTTCTGGATTTGGCACCCGGCAGCCGGGTGGCGGTACAGGTGGACAAGTCGGTAGAGGCCTTGGTCTTGTATCTCGCAACGCTGCGCGCCGGGCTGGTGTATCTGCCGCTGAACACCGCCTACCAAAGCGCGGAAATGGAGTATTTCTTGGGCGATGCCAAACCCGCGGTGCTGGTGTGCGCCGGCCGCAACTTCGGCTGGCTCAGCAAGATGGCTTTTCTGGCCGGCACCCGGCATGTGTTTTCGCTCAATGACGATCGCACCGGAACGCTTCTGGAGCGCGCCTCGCACTACCCGCGCACCCACACACCGGTGCCGCGCGCCCCGGAGGATCTGGCCGCCATCATCTACACCAGTGGCACCACCGGCCGTAGCAAAGGGGCGATGCTGAGCCACGGCAACCTGCTGAGCAATGCGCAGGTGCTGCAGCAACACTGGGACTGGAAGGCTGGCGACGTGCTGATCCATGCCCTCCCGATATTCCATGTGCATGGATTGTTCGTGGCCATTCACGGCGCGCTCATCAACGGCAGCACCATGCTCTGGTGCGCCAAGTTCGAGCCTGGCACCACCTTGCGGCTCATGGCGCGGGCGACTGTGTTCATGGGCGTGCCCACCCTGTATGTGCGCTTGCTGGCTGAGGCAGGACTGGACGCCCAGTCCACCCGCCACATGCGCCTGTTTATCTCGGGCTCCGCACCCATGCTGGTCGACACGCACCGCCAATGGCAGGCGCGCACCGGGCACACGATTCTGGAGCGCTACGGCATGTCAGAGACCGTGATGCTGACCTCTAACCCGTGCAAAGCCGCAGACGGTGAGCGCATGGTGGGCACCGTGGGCCGGCCCTTGCCCGGCGTGCAGCTGCGGGTGCGGGATGAAGCGGGGCAGCCTGTGCCCACCGGAGATACCGGCGGCATCGAGGTTAAGGGCGCCAACGTGTTTCAGGGCTACTGGCAAATGCCCGAGAAAACGGCCCAGGAGTTCACTGCAGACGGCTTTTTCAAAACCGGTGACGTGGGCTTTGTGGATGCCAAAGGCTATGTCACGATCGTCGGGCGCAGCAAAGACTTGATCATCAGTGGGGGCTACAACGTCTACCCGGCCGAGATCGAGGGCTACATCAACAACCTGCCCGGCGTAGAGGAGAGCGCGGTTGTGGGCGTGCCGGATGCCGATTTCGGCGAAGTGGGCGTGGCCGTGGTGGTGCCGCTCAAAGGGCACACCTTGGACGGCCCTGCCATGGTCACCACACTCAAAGGCATGCTGGCGAACTTCAAGGTGCCCAAGCGCTGTGTGATCGTGGATGCACTTCCCCGCAACGCGATGGGTAAAGTGCAAAAGAATGTTTTGCGCGAGCAGCATAAAAAATCATAAAATACGAAAAATATGTTTTTAGTAGTTTTTGTGTGATTTTGAGGAAAATTCTGCCGGCCGTCGTATCAGCCAGCGTAGCCTCAGATGAACCTCCAAGGGAGCGCAGGTATGGATGTTTTTCAAGCCACGACGCAAGGTGGAACTCCTGACCCCAAGGGTCTGAGTGCTCTGACAGCATTTCGTCCTTCGTGGGTATTGGCGTTCGGCCCGGAGTCGCTATTGCGGCAGGCGCATGTGGCCTTGGTCCAGGCAGTGCCGGGCGCCGTGATCATGGGCTGCAGCACCGCGGGCGAAATTTCCTCGGATGGGGTTGGCGATGATTCGTTGACCGTGACCGCCGTACGCTGGGCGAATATCAACACGCTGCTGTCATCCACCGAACTCTGCGACATGGAAGACTCTTTGGATGCCGGCATCCGCTTGGCCGGCGGCCTCCCACGTGACGGGTTACGGGCGGTAGTCGTGCTGACCCAAGGTGTCAAAATAAACGGCACAGCGCTGATTCAGGGCATGTCGCGGGTGCTAGGCGACCAGGTTCCGCTGGTAGGGGGCATGGCAGGTGACGGTGGGGCGTTCCAGCAAACGGTGGTGATGGACAACCAGGGCGTGAGTGATAACCGTCTGGTCTGTGCTGGTCTTTACGGTGAGGCCTTGTGCGTTTCACATGGGGTTTTTGGTGGTTGGAGTGCCTTTGGCCCTGCCAGGCGCGTAACCCGGGCTGACCGCAATGTGCTGTACTCGCTGGATGACGAGCCGGCCTTGAGCACCTACAAACGGTACTTGGGCGAATACGCCAAAGACCTGCCGGCCTCCGGCCTCTTGTTCCCTTTTTCTGTGGTGGCTGCCGACCAAGCGGCGGACGGCTTGTTACGCACCATCTTGAGTGTGGATGAATCGGCTGGCAGTATCACTTTGGCGGGTGAGGTCGAAGAGTGGAGTTATGTGCGCATGATGCAGGCTGGCACGGATGCCCTGGTTCAAGGGGCAGAGCAGGCGGCGCAAAGCCTGGCCGTGGCCAAGGGCCCCGGACTCGCTTTGATGGTGAGCTGCGTCGGTCGCAAAGTCGTGATGGGGGGGCGGGTCGAAGAAGAGATCGAGGCGGTTGCTTCGGTACTGGGTGATGAGGCCACACTGGCCGGCTTTTATTCGTATGGCGAAATCAGCCCGGCGCACAATGGGGCAGCCTGTTTGTTGCACAACCAAACCATGACGATCACCTATTTCTCGGAAGCGGCATGACTGAGGCCTCTCGCCCCCTGCAACACAAATTATTGGCGCGCCAGGTCAAGCGACACTTCGGGTTGGACGGAGATGCTTGGCCCGCTGTTCAGCAGGAGCTCGAGGCGCTGGCAAGCGCAGGGGGCGTGTCCCCCGCGGTTGCGAAGGTTCTGAGTGGCTTGGGGCCCCTGATGAGCCGGGTGGAGGACGCTTACCGGCAAAACGACCGGGACTTGGCCCTCAAGGCACTGAGCCTGGAGCTTAGTTCCCAAGACCTGACCGCCAGCAATATGCGCCTGCGTAACGAGCTGGAAAGCCGCACCCGGGCGATGGACTCCTTGCGGGCCACGGCCACTGAGCTGATGCTGCAGTTGGACCCGCACCACCCCCCGTTGAAAGGCGACTCACTCGAAGATCTGTCCGAATTGATGGGGACACTGGTGCGCCAAAAGGAGGAGAGCCAAAAAGACCTCCAGTTCGCACTCACCGACCTTGCCAACCAGAAATTTGCACTCGACCAACACGCCATCGTCAGCACTACCAATGCGGCGGGCGACATTTTGTATGCCAACGACCGCTTTTGCCAGATCAGCGGTTACACCCGGGCGGAGCTGATCGGTCGGAACCACCGTTTGATCAACTCCGGAATGCAAGATCAGGCGTATTTCACCAACTTGTGGGGCGTCATCACCGCCGGCCGGGTCTGGCGGGGTGAGATTTGCAATCGGGCCAAAGACGGGCACTTGTATTGGGTCGATGCGACGATTGTTCCGCTCAAAGACGAGTCCGGCACTCCGACTATGTATATCGCGATCCGCACGGATATTTCGGCGCGCAAGCGGATGGAGGTGAACATCAAGGCCGCAGAGGCCCGCCTGCGCCACATCACTAACACCTTGCCCGGCGTCGTGTTCCGTGTGCATGTGAACGAAGAGGGCATGCGTTACACCTTTGTGAATGACAAGGTCATGGAGGTTCGTGGTTTTAGCGTGAATGAACTGCTGGAAGATCCCCAAGTAGCGACCCGGCAAGTCCTGGCCGAAGACTGGCCCGCAGTGCGCGATGGCATTCATCAAGCGGCCCAGGATCGGCAGCCTTGGCAGGGGGAGTACCGCATTTGCATGCCGGACAAGTCGATACGCTGGATACGTACCGAAATAAGTCCTGAGCCCGATGACGATCCTTTGGGCGACCGCGTGTTCACCGGCATTTGGCAGGACGTGACGCGTGCAAAAGAAGCCGATGAGCGGCTCAAAGAGGTGACGCGGCAAATTCCTGTAGCGGTGTTTCAGTACTACGTTACCAAGGGGGGCTTGTTCCGGATTCCGTTCATCAGTCAGGCGGCGGAAGCCATGGCAGGGGTTCGTCCGGAGTCGATGGCAGAGGACTCCAACATCTTTTTGCAGTCGGTGCATCCGGATGACCGGAGCGAGGTGGCACAGTCGCTGATTTCGGCGTCCCGTTCCGGCACACCATGGGGCATGGATTTCCGCATGATGAATATCGAGACCATGGAGATCACCTGGGTGCGCGGGGAGTCGCAGCCCCAGTACAAGCCCAATGGCCATATCGTCTGGAACGGCTTTCTGACCGATATCACCCAGGCCCGTCACATCTCGCAGGAGCTGCAAAAAGCCAAGGACGCTGCGGAGGCGGCCAACCGCGCGAAATCAGACTTTCTGGCCAACATGAGCCACGAAATCCGCACCCCGATGAACGGGGTGATCGGCATGACGGAACTGCTGCTCGACACCACACTGGACGCCGAGCAACAGGAGTACCTGAATATCGTGAAGTCCTCGTCCGAGGCCTTGCTCCGGGTGATCAACGATATTCTGGATTTCTCCAAAATCGAAGCGGGCAAGATGGACATTGAGGCCATCCCGTTCAACCTCGAGCGCACCATCGCCGACACCCTGAAAGCGGTCGCATTGCGCGCCCACGACAAGGGCTTGGAGGTCGTGTGGGATGTGGCGCCCGATGTGCCCCGCTCTCTGGTCGGGGACCCGGGCCGCTTGCGGCAGGTGCTGGTCAATATTCTCGGGAATGCCATCAAGTTCACAGCCAAAGGCGAGGTTGTGCTGCGGGTGCGTCAGTCGAAAACACCGGAAGGCCAGCCCTTGCTCCATCTGGCGGTGAGCGACACCGGTATCGGTATTCCGGCTCACAAGCTGAGTAGCGTGTTTGATGCGTTTTCGCAGGAAGACAGCTCCACCACCCGCAAATACGGCGGTACCGGCCTCGGGCTCACCATCTGCGCCCGCCTGGTGGAGGGTATGGGCGGTGCGATCTGGGTGGAAAGCACGCCGGGCGTAGGCAGTACCTTTCATTTCACCGTGGCGCTGGTCCCTGACTTGGCCGCGCCCCTTGAGCCGACCGCCGCCATACGTTTGGATGGCCTGCACCTGCTGGTGGTCGACGACAACCAGGTCAACCGTGAAGTCTTGTGCGGTCTATTGGCCTCGTTTGGCGCCCGCACTTCTCAAGCCGAATCGGGCGAGGCCGCCCTTGCATGGTTGAAAACCCGGGATGCTCTTACCGGTGCTGCCGTATGTGACTTGATTCTGCTCGATGCCCAGATGCCGGTCATGGATGGCTTTACAACCGCGGCTGCCATCAGGGGACTTCCAAATTGTCTGGACTTGCCCATGGTTCTGCTGTCGTCGGCCGGATTGAAGGGCGATGGCCAGCGTTCGCGCGAAGTGGGCATTGCGGGCTATCTCTCCAAACCGATTGCCCGTGACGATTTGCTGCAATTGCTATCGGATGTGTTGAAGCTGCACAAGGTACGGCCGGAGGTGTTGGTCACCCGCCACTCGATCCGCGATACCCACCCCATGCTGGATATTTTGCTGGTCGAAGACCATGCCATCAACCAAAAGCTGGCGGTCACCTTGTTGGAGCGCTGGGGGCATCGGGTCGATGTGGCCGGCAACGGTCAAGTCGCCTTGCAGATGTTGCCCCAGCGACACTATGACCTGGTGTTGATGGACATGATGATGCCGGTGATGGATGGTTTGGAGGCAACCCGGCGCATCCGTGCGGGGGAGCGTGGGCGGCGGATTCCTATCATTGCCATGACAGCAAACGCCATGGAGTCTGATCGCCATGCGTGTCTCGCTGTGGGCATGGACGATTACGTGTCTAAGCCCATTCGCTCCGAAGATCTTCAGCAGAAGATCACCGCGTTGACATTTGTCTCCTCTCCTACGGTGGACTCAGCGGCCGCTGCGCCTGATACCGAGGTAGCCGTCTTGTCGCCGCAAGCCACCCGTTTCGACTACGCCAATGCCCTGACGCACGCCGATCAGGAAATGGTAGATATCGTTGCCGATGTGTTTTGCGACCAGTGGGAGCAAGACAAGGTGCGATTGGAAGCCGCTCTTGCAACGGGGGACTTCGAAGGAGTTGTGCATGCGGCCCATACCCTCAAGGCGACCCTGTCACTGTTTGAAGCGCAGCCGGCCAGTGCACTGGCTCAACGCTTGGAGAACATGGCCTTGTTACGGGATGCGGTGGCTGTAGCGGCGCTCATTCCTGCGTTGGTCCGCGAGACCGAGTCTCTGGTCCAAGCACTGCGCCAACGTGCCGTCAGCTCCGGGCAGAATATTTAAGGCCATACTGTGACCATGCAGGACGTACTCATCATTGATGACACTGAAATCAACCTGATTCTTTTCAGTGCGTTGATTAAAAAGCTGGATAACTGTCGCAGCCACAACTTCGAGAGCCCCCTGCAGGCACTGGATTGGGCAGCAACCAAACAGCCCGATCTGGTGATCGTGGATTACATGATGCCGGGCATGGATGGTTTGGAGTTCATCCAGCGCTTCCGGGCGCTGAAGGGCTGCGAGGAAGTGCCTATCCTCATGATTACCGCCAATGATCAAAAACAAGTGCGGTATCGCGCCCTGGACTCCGGCGCCAACGACTTTTTGGCCAAGCCGGTCGACAAGGTGGAGTTTCTGGCGCGCGCCAAAAATATGCTGAGCTTGAGCGCTGCGCGCCGCAAGCTCGCTGATCGCGCGGAGTGGCTGGACTCTGAGGTCAAAAAAGCCACCGCAGTGATTGTGCAGCGCGAGCAAGAGACCGTATTCAGGCTGTGCAAGGCTGCGGAATATCGCGACCCCGAGACGGGGGCACACATTCTGCGAATGGCGCACTATTCCCGCCTGATCGCCAAGCACCTCGGGCTGCCGGAAGCGGATCAGGATTTGATTCTGCAAGCCGCGCCGATGCATGACATTGGCAAGGTGGGCATTACCGACAATATTCTGCTCAAGCCCGGGCGGCTGACGGGCCCCGAGTTCGAGATCATGAAGCAGCACGCCGAATTCGGATATGAGTTGCTACACGGCAGTACCTCCAAGGTCCTGCAGGCGGGTGCTGAGATTGCACGCGGCCACCACGAAAAATTCGACGGGAGCGGTTACCCCCAAGGCAAGAAAGGGGAGGAGATACCGCTGTTCAGCCGCATCGTGGCGGTTGCTGATGTTTTTGATGCCTTGACCTCCGAGCGCCCGTACAAAAAAGCGTGGACGCTGGAGCAGGCTGTTGACTTTTTGAACACCGGGGCAGGTACCCATTTCGATCCGGCGTGTGTTCAGGCCTTCTTGAATGGATTCGATGAAGTCCTCGAGATCCGGGACCGGTACCAGGAAGAGGAAGAGGCAGCTGGCCCGCAGCTGTAGCTATACATTTGATAGCTACTTGTCTAATCATTCAGTGGGCTACAGCCTCTTTTGATCTAAAAATTATTTCAAAACCAGCACCGGCACGGTGGCGTGGGTCAGCACATGTTGGGTCTCGCTCCCCAAGAGCAGTCGCTTGATGCCCTTGCGCCCGTGAGAGGCCATCACGACCAAGTCGCAGCCTTGTTTTTTGATGGTGCTGAGAATCGCGTCTGACACCACATCCGAGCGCACCACCACCGCCTTGGTTTTGATGCCGGCATCCTCTGCCGTTTTTTTGACGGCGTTCACCACCTTCTGGGCGGCATCGCCCCAGGTTTTCTCGACCTGTTTCACATCTTCGCCTACCAAGGCCATGCCACCTTCGAAGTAGGACTGGGGGTAGCGCTGCACGACTTTGAGCGCTACCAGCTCGGCACCGGTGAGTCCGGCCAGTTTGATTGCTGCGGCAACTGCTTTTTGCGAGAGTTTGCTGCCGTCGGTGGTGACCAGAATGCGTTGGTACATAGAGTTGCTCCTTCAGATTGGTAAGCCCTCAGATTACGCGGCCCATTGCGGGCGGCCTTGATGTGCATCAAGGTTTATTGCGGATAGGGATCGCAGAATTCCCACCATGCAATCCACGTCTATTTCTCTGCCCGCAGCGCCACCCTTGGCGGCGGATGCTTTGCGCGTGATGGACGATGCCGTGGAATGGAGCGCCTTCAGCCACGAAGATCCGCTGTCACCCGGGCATTGGGAGTCGAACCTGGTGATCGAGGGCATGCATTGTGCGGCGTGTGCTTTGACTATTGAAGACGCCTTGCTCAAGGTCCCGGGTGTAGCGTCCGCGCGGGTGAGTGCTGCCAACCGGCGTGCGCGGGTGCGCTGGTCGCAAGATGCGGTAGTGCCTTCGGAATGGATGCTGTCAATACAGCGCGCGGGCTACCGCGCAGTGCCGGCTAACGATGTGTTTGCGGCCGAACGGCGCAAGGCGGAGTCCCGCAAGGCCTTGTGGCAATGGCTGGTTGCCGGTCTCTGCATGATGCAGGTGATGATGTACGCATGGCCGGCCTATCAGGCCCGTCCGGGCGATTTGGCAGCAGAGTACGAGCAGCTTTTGCGCTGGGCCTCGTGGGTTCTGTCGTTGCCGGTGGTGCTGTTTTCATGCGGCCCCTTCTTTCGCAAAGCCTGGTCTGATGTGCGCCACCTGCGGGTCAGCATGGACTTGCCGGTCGCGCTCGGCATGCTGATCACCTTTGCGGCCAGTACTGCCGGCACTTTCGATCCTGCAGGCATGTTCGGTCGGGAGGTGTACTTCGATTCACTGACCATGTTTGTGTTCTTTCTCTTGACCGGGCGCTGGCTGGAGGCTCGCTTGCGCGATCGCACCGCAGGGGCGCTGGATACGCTGATGAACCGCATGCCCGACAGCGTGTTGCGCCAGGCCCAAGGCGGTGAGTGGGAGCGAGTGGCGGTGCGCCGTTTGCGGGTGGGTGATCTGATGCAGATCCGGGCAGGCGAGGCCTTTGCGGCGGACGGGGTGATCGAGCAAGGCAGCACTTGCGTGGATGAGTCTTTGCTGACGGGTGAATCCGAGGCTCTGGCCCGCAGCGTGGGCCAGTCGGTGATTGCGGGCAGTCACAACCTCGAGGGCACGGT
>DAINNP010000021.1:0-16575 GCA_036735785.1 Rhodoferax sp.
GCTCGGTGCCCGCGCTTGCCGGCAAAGCCCCAACGATCCCGAAAATTGGTCGAACACCGGTGCTTTTTTCAAAGCGGCGGGCGATTTACAACGCGCCCTGCAATGCCAGCTCACTGCCGTCCAAAGAGCACCCGGTAGTCCGCAAGCCCAAGCCAACCTGGGCAACACCTTGGGCGCCTTGCATCGCTGGCCGGAGGCCCTTGAGGCCACCCGCAAGGCAGTGGCTTTGGTGCCCGGCTCCAGCGAGTACATCTACAACCTGGGCATTGCACTCAAAGAAAACGGGCGCTTCGACGAGGCTTTAAGCGCCTTTCGCAAGGCACAGCAAATGGCCGGCGGGCATGTGCGTGCCGCATTGCACGAATCCCTGTTGGAACTGCTAACCGGCGACCTTGCGGCCGGCTGGCGCCACTACGAAAGTCGCTGGGCCCAGCCCGACGCGAAAGAGGTGCGCCACTTCGCACAGCCTTTGTGGACAGGGCAGGACATTGCAGGCAAGACCATTCTGGTCCACGCAGAACAAGGATTTGGCGACACCTTCCAGTTCTTGCGCTACCTGCCGTTGCTCGCCGCCCGAGGCGCCAAGGTCTTGCTGGTGGTGCAAAGCGATGTGGAAAGCTTGGCAGAGCGCGTCCAAGGCTTGGCACAGCTGGTGCCCAATGGCAGCGAATTGCCGCCCTTTGACTGGCAGTGCCCGTTGCTGAGTCTGCCCATGGCCTTTGGCACCATGGTTGAAACAGTCCCCGCCCCTATTCCTTACCTGAGCGCCTCCCCTGAGCGCACCACGACCTGGCGCCAAAAGCTGGGCCCGGCCCGCGCCTACCGGGTCGCGCTGGTGTGGGCCGGCAGGCCGACCCACGGCAATGACGCCAACCGCTCATTGGCACTGCACCACTTGGCCGCTTTGCTGCAGCTGGAGGGGGTGGAAGTGTTATCTGTTCAAAAAGGCGAGGCTGTAGAGCAAATCAAGGCACTGACACCCGGCTGCCGCTTGCGCAACCTGAGCCCCGAGATTCAGAGTTTTGAAGACACGGCGGCCATCCTGAGCGAAGTGGACGAGCTGGTCACCGTGGACACCTCGGTAGCCCACCTCGCAGGCGGGCTAGGGTGCCAAGTGCGGGTGCTTTTGCCCCTTATTCCGGATTGGCGGTGGCTGCTCTCTCGGGCAGACTCACCGTGGTATCCCACTGCGCGCCTGTACCGCCAAACTGCCCGGGGAGCCTGGGCAGAGCCGGTCGCGGCGCTAGTGGCCGATGTTGCCAACGCTGCGCGGGCCCACAGGCCTGAAACCCCATGAACTACGTCAAACGCCCGTCGCCCTTTGTGATCCTGTCCACCAGCCAGGGCACCTTGATCACCAACAAAAACGACTACCGCATGATTGACGCCACCCGTGGTTACGGCGTCGGCTGGCAGCTGTTCAACCAAGGCTGCTTCGACCCGGACGAAGTGGGCGCTGCCATCAAGCTGCTCAACATCCGCCACAAGTTCTTTGGCGACGGAGTCGTGGGCTTGGACTGCGGCGCCAATCTGGGCGTGCACACCGTCGAGTGGGCCAAGGCTTTGTATGGCAGGGGCAGCGTGATCGCCATCGAGGCGCAAGAACGCATCTACTACGCGCTGGCGGGCAATATTGCTATCAACAACTGCTTCAACGCCCGGGCGATCCACGGCGCCATCGGCTCCGAAGTCGGTGAGCTTGAGATCCCCGTGCCCGACTACCTGCAGCCGGCCAGTTTTGGCAGCCTGGAGTTGCGCCAGACGGCCAAAAGCGAATTTATCGGCCAGACCATCCATGCAGAGCGCAACCAGAAGGTGCGGATGTTGACCATCGACTCGCTAAACCTGCCGCGGCTGGACTTCATCAAAATCGATGTGGAAGGCATGGAGCTGGAGGCCCTCGCCGGCGGGCGCGCCACCATCGAGCGGCACAAGCCGGTCATGCTGATCGAGTCGATCAAAACCGACAAAGCAGCGCTGTTGAAATTCCTCGAGGAGCACGGTTACCAAACCTACCCGATGGGCATCAATGTGTTGGCGGTGCACAGCACCGACCCCACCCGCGAACAAATATCGGTACAAAGCTGAGCCGGCGCCATGGCCTACCTGTCATTCACCCGCAACTTTGAAGACGTCATGATCAACCGTGCATTGGGCGCGGTCGACAAAGGCTTTTATGTGGACGTGGGTGGCTACATGCCCATCTCGGACAGCAACACCTGCGCCCTGTACCAACGCGGCTGGCGCGGCATTGTGGTGGAGCCGCAGGCGCGCCTTCACCCGCAATGGGCCAAACACCGGCCTGAAGACATCCTGGTCGGGGCGGCAGTGGGCGAAGCCGATGGCGAAGTGACCTTCAACGAATTCCCGTGGAACGACCAGGCGGCCACCATCGCCCCCGAGATTGTGGCCATGCACCAGCGCGAAGGGCGCGAAGTTAAAAGCTACACCGTGCCCTTGGTTACGCTCAACAGCTTGCTCGAACAGCACCGCCCGCAAGGCGATGTTCACCTGCTGAGCATTGATGTGGAAGGCGCTGAAAAGTCGGCATTAAACGGCTTGGACCGCACCCGCTTCCGGCCTTGGCTGATCGTGCTGGAAAGCGTGCTGCCCAACCGGCCCCAGGCCAACTACGGTGAATGGGAGCACCTGCTGCTCTCTACCGGCTACGAGTTTGTGTATTTCGATGCGGTCAACCGCTTTTACCTGGCCCAAGAGCACCTGGACCTGCGTCAACACTTCAGCTACCCGCCCTGCGTGTGGGACAACTTTGTCGACCACCGGCTGCACCACGCGCAACAGGTGGCCGCCCAAGCGCAGGGTGATCTGGCCCAGCTCAAGGCCCGCTTGCGGGAACTTGCCGGCTGAGTGCGTCGCTCAGGCGAGCGACCACTCCGGTCCAGTCGCCACTCGCGTCTTGCCGGAACAGGCGCATCCCCGGATACCAAGGGCTGTCGTCACGCCCCAGCAACCAGCGCCAATCGGGGCTGTAGGGCAACATCAACCACACAGGCTTACCCAATGCAGCCGCCACATGGGCAACCGAGGTGTCCACCGCGATGACCCAGTCCATGTGCATGATCAAAGCGGCCGTGTCTGCAAACGAGTGCAGCGAGTCAGCCCAGAGGTGCACACCCTTAGCCGCGGGGTCCCACGCCAGATCGGCCGGACGGAACTCTTTCTGCAGGCAGTGAAACTCCGCCGGCCCCGCCAGAATAGGGGCCAACTGCACAAGCGACATGGTGCGGTTGTGGTCATTTTTGTGCTCCGGCCTGCCGGACCACACCAGCCCCACCCGTTGTCGCCGGGGCGGCCCCAGCCGGCGCCCCCATTCGGCGACCAACTCCGGGTCGGCAAACAGATAAGGCACCTGGGCGGGCACCGACTCTGGGCCGGTTTGCAGAGCTCGCGGAAGGCTGAGCAGCGGGCAGTGGTAGTCAAACGGCGGCAGGGCGTCCCCTTGGCGGAGCCACACATTCACACCAGCCAGCGAATGCAGCAAAGGCAGCAAGGGGGCTTGCACCTCCATCAAGACCCGGGCCCCCATGGCCTTGAGTTGAGCGGCGTAGCGGCAAAACTGCACCGTGTCCCCCAGCCCCTGCTCCGCATGCAAAAGAATGGTTTGACCCGCCAGGCTCTGCGCCCCGGTCCAGAGCGGCGCGGTGAAATGGCGCACCGCTGATTGCAGTTGCTCGGTTTTCCAGCGCCATTCGTAATGCGCAAACCCTTCAGCAAATTCGCCTCGCAGTAAATGGCAAATGGCCAGATTCAGGTGCGCCCCACTGCATTCCGGATCGAGGGACAAAGCGCGCTGGTTCATGGCCATGGAGCCGTCAAGATCCATCATCTCTTTGAGCAGCGTGGAGCAGTTGACCAGTGCATCCAAGAAATCAGGTTGCAGCGCAATGGCTTGCTGGTAGCTTTGCAACGCCTCTTGCATACGCCCCATGCGCTTGAGCAAGACGCCGCGGTTGGACCATGCCTGCGCATAGGCAGGCCGCAGCGCAATGGCGCGTTCATAGGCGGCCAGTGCATCGGGAAACGCCTCCAACTCGCGCAATGCATTGCCACGATCCAGGCAGGCGACCGCCATATCCGGCTGGCACTGCAAAGCCCGGTCAAAGGCGGCTACCGCGTCTTGCCAGCGCGACACATCGTGATAGGCCAGCCCCAGGCCATGCCAACTGTGGGCATAGCCGGGCTGAAGGTCCAAGGCTTTGCGGTAAGAGTCCACCGCCAGAAGGCTTTCGCCGGTGTCCCGCAGCGCGTTTCCGCGGTTGCCCCAGGCTTGGGCGAAATCAGGTTGCAGAGCAACTGCCCGGTCGTAACAGGCCAAGGCCTCTTGGGGCCGCCCCAAGGCGCGTAGCACCAAGCCGGTGTTGGACAGCACGGCTGCATGATCCGGTTGCAAGCGCAGTGCGCTCTCCAGCAGGACCAGCGCCAAGGCATGTTGCCCCATGCGGTGTTGAGTAAGCCCGCGCAAGTGGAGCGCCTCCACATGGCCCGGGGAGCGCGCCATCAGGCGCTCCAGCGCCCCGTCGGCCGCGGCATAGTCTGCTTTCGCAAAGTGCTGCACTGCTGTTTGCAGCAGCGTGTCTACCGTGGCGGCATGGGCCGGCTGCAGTGCAGACATGGGAGTCGGGTCAGGGGGTGCCGCGGTTGGGGCTCAGCAGTTCGTCGATGTAAGACACCACCGAGTCCGCCGGCACGCCTGCCTTGTTGAACAAGCGCAAGCGCTGGAAGATATGGTCGTAGCGGGCTTGGGCCAAGTCGCGCTGTGCCTGGAACACCTTGCGCACGGCCTCGAGCACATCCGCATTGGTGCGCAAGCCGGAAGCCTGACCCTTGAGCGTACCCTCCAGCGCCACACGGCTGGCATCGAGCACATCTTCGTAGGCCAGCAACTTGGAGCTGCCGGTTTGAATGATCTGGTAGAGGCGGCTTACTTCAACCTCGAGGTTGCGCTTCTCGTTGAGCCACTCGGCTTCTGCCTTGGTTTTTTCGGCCAGCGCCTGCGTCACCGCGGCCTTGACGGCACCGCCGCTGTAGATCGGAATATTGAGCTGCAAGCCAATCGCGCTTTGGTTGACCGACTGGTTCAAGCTGCTGATCGACTCATTCCGGCTGTTAGACACGCTGGCAACCAGATCCAGACGCGGCATATGGCCGGCATTGCTGCGGGCCACTAAGGCATCAGCAGCCTCCACCAGGTAGCGCTTGGCTTGCACATCTGGGTTGGCGCTCACCGCCTTGTCCTGCCATTCCTGCAGACCCGCAGGCACCAGCGGCGGTGGTGAAAATTCGTCTTCGAGACGCACCACCAAAGGCTGGGGTACGCCTGTCATGGCCTCGAGGGTGTCCCGGGCGCTCATCATCTGGTTCTTGGAGTCTGCCCACTGCACCAGCGTCAGGCTCAGGTTCGCGCGGGCCTCGGCCACTTCGGTACGGGTACCCTCGCCCTGTTCAAACCGGCGGCGCATCAGGTTGCGCTGGGCCACCGTGGCGTGCACTTGGGCATGCAGCGAGAGAAATGCATCCTCTGCCAACATCCGCTGCAAATAGGCCACCGCCAAACGGTCCACCAGCTCTGCCTTACGGGCCACAAAAGTAGCCTCGGCATTGCCGACCTGAGCATTGGCTTGGCGGACCCGTGCCGTGCCTTCGAGGTTGAGCAAGGGCGCACGCAAGTTGATGCTTTGCACCGGGGCCCGGTAATCCAAGTTGTTGGTTTTGGCACTGCTGCCGGCTACGTCGTACTGCTGGGTGCCTTGCACTACGGTGTCAGTAATAGACGCATTGACCGTGGGCAACACCCCGCTGCGTGCCAATGGCAAGGCCTGTTGGCCCGATGCCAGGGTCGCTTTGGCGGACTGAAAGCGGGCATCGTTCTCCAGCGCGGCACGGTAGGCTTTCTCGAACTCGCCGGCATGCACTGTAGGCCAGACGGCGCAGAGGGCCAGACCGATCAGCGCAACGCAACGCAAGGTATGGGGCGTAAGGGGCGAACGTGTCATGGCTCTATGAGTGCCCGGTGCATCCGGTCCGTCAGTGGCTTGAGCAGATAGCTCATGAAGGTGCGCTCCCCTGTCTTGATGAAAACATCCGCCGGCATGCCGGCCTTGACTTCCTGACGCTGCAGTTTTTGCATTCCATCGGGTGTGACTTCGATGACCAGCTTGAAGTAACTGGCATTCTGCCTTGAATCGGTGGCGGCATCGGCAGCGACCTGCACGATGCGACCTTCGATCCTTGGCGTGGTGGCTTGATTCAACGCACTGAACAAGATTCCCACCTCCATGCCCGGCTTGACTTTGTCAATCAGGTGGGTAGCCAGAGGGGTTTCGATGCGCAAGACATCGTCTTTCGGAAATATCTCCATCAAAGGCATGCCATTGCTGACCACGCCCCCTACGGTGTGGACGTTCAAGTTCATGACTGTTCCGCTCACAGGGGCCCGCACCTCGGCATTGCGCACCTCGAACTCCAGTCCGCGCAGCCGGCCCTCTAGCGTTGCCGCTTCGCGCTGAACATCTGACAACTGGGACTCGATATCCTTGCGCTGCTCTTGCTGCCGTGCAGCCACGCGGGCACGCCCCTCGGCAATCGCCTGCCGGGTTTTGCCCGCGCTGTTGAGGTCTTCCGCCACGCCGCCTTGGATGCTGGCGTACAAGCGCTCTTGCTCAGAAACCCGGTTGCGCGGGAAGAAACCATCGTCCGCCAAAGACTTCTGGTTACGCAGCTCTTCGCGCAACATGCGGCTTTGCGACTCCTTGGAGTACTTGGCAGCCTCTTGCCCTTGCACCTGGAACTCCAGACCGCGTAAGGCGGCCTCCATGCTTTGGAGTTCGTTCGCCCGCAATTGCCTGCGGGACTCCAGCAAACGGCTTTGCAAGGCCATGACCTCCATCACCCGTGTGTCTTCTCCCAGCTCCAGCAAGGCGGGGGGGAAATCGATCGTCGATCGCCCTTGCTGCTCGGCCTCGAGGCGTGCTTGGGTCGCCAGGGCCACGAGCCACTGCCCTTGCACGATGCTGAGTTGTGCGCGGGCGCTGGTGTCATCCAGCCGGACCAACACCTGCCCCGCCTGCACCTGGGCGCCATCCCGCGCCAAAATTTCAGCTACTTTGCCGCCTGTCAGGGGCTGCACCAACTTGCGGCTGCCGCTGACCACCACGGTGCCCGACGAGGTCACCGCAGCATCAAGGGGCGCCATGGTGGCCCAAGCCATAAAGCCACCAAAGCCGAATAAAAGTAATAGCCAGCCCCAGCGGATGGGGCGGGCGTCATTCAGGTCCACCGATACCGTAGATCCGAAGGGGGCGTTTTGGAGCGTGCTACTCATCTCAATCACCGAACTTCAGATTGAATGGCGGCATGCCACTTGCTCCCTCGGGGGCTGCGGGAGCGGGAGCGGGAGCAGGGGGAGCCGGAGGCGCAGCAGTTGCAGCGGCAGGTACAGGCTTCGCCGGAGCTGCTTCAGCAGGTGCCGCAGTCACTGCAGGCGGCTGGCGGTTCACCAGCACTGGAGGAGTCATTCCGCGCGGCGGGCCTGCGGAGTTGGCTGCCGCCGGAGGTGCCGGCGGCGGCTCCATCGGCCGGCCATTGAGCGCAGCCAAGACCTCTTCGCGCGGCCCATAAGCCGCCACAGTGCCTTCTCGCAAGACCAATAGTTTGTTGGCAGCGCCCAGCGCCGACGGTCGGTGGGTGATGATGACCGAGGTCCGCCCGCGTGAGGACAGGTCTTTGATGGCGTCTGTCAGTGCTTTTTCACCGGCGTCATCGAGGTTGGAGTTGGGCTCATCCAGCACCACCAGCACCGGATCGCCGTAGAGCGCCCTCGCAAGGGCAATACGCTGACGCTGCCCGCCGGACAATGCCGCACCTGCTGCGCCCACCGGCGTGTCATAGCCCTGGGGCAGCCGCAGAATTTGCTCATGAAAACCTACCCGCTGCGCAGCTGCGACAACCTGCTGGGGGTCGATCTCGCCAAACCGGGCGATGTTCTCGGCCACCGTGCCATCGAACAACTCAATATCCTGAGGAAGGTACCCAATGAAAGGGCCCAGCTCCTGCTTGTTCCAACGGAACAAGTCTGCACCATCCAACCGCACCGTACCGGACAGTGCCGGCCAGATCCCCACGAGCAAGCGGGCCAGAGTCGATTTGCCCGCGCCACTGGCACCGATGACGGCAACGGCATCACCCGCCTGAATTTGGAAACTGATTTGCTTCAGGATGGCCGCACGCCCACCCGGTGCGGCAGTCACCACATTCTCAAAAGCAACCTGCCCGCTAGGCGCGGGCAACGACATGGACTGAGGCCGTGATGGAAAGGCCTGCAGCATCTCCCGCAATCGCTGGTAGGCACTGCGCGCTGCGGCTAGCGAGGCCCAATTGCCCACCAGCCCCTCGGCCGGCGCCAGCGCGCGGCTGGTCAGCAGCGAGACCGCGATCATCATGCCGCCGGTCATCCGCCCGTCCAGCACCAACAGAGCCGCCAGCCCCAGTGACAGTGACTGCATGGCCATGCGCACAAAACGGGTCAAGCTCTCCATAACAGCTGCGCGGTCACTCGCGCGGGCTTGCAAGCCGATTTCTTGGGTGTGTAACCCCTGCCAACGGCGCTGAATCGGGCCCAACATGCCCATGGCTTCGATGACCTCCACGTTTTGCAGGTGGCTGCTGAGTTCGCGTTGGGACTGCATGTTGTACTTTTGCGCCTCGTCCAAGGCGGCTTTGGCCAGCTTTTGGTTCAGCCAGGTGATGGCAACCAGCACCAGCGCCCCGGCCAGCGTGAATGCCGCTGCCTCCGTAGAGAAAGACGCAATGATCAAGAGATACAGCGGAGCCCAAGGCGCATCAAATACGGCAATCAAACCCGGGCCGGTCAGTGTTTGACGCAGGGTCGTGAGGTCATGCAGGGGTTGGGTGCTGCTGTTGCCGGGCTGGCGGAGCATGCGCTCATAGGTCGCGCCCAAAACCCGCAGGCCCATCAAATGGTCCAGCCGGGCACTCACCCGCACCAGCACCCAGGCGCGGATAGTCTCCAGCGCTGCCATGAACAAAAAGGCACCCACTACCAACAAGGTGAGGACGAGCAAGGTGGTTTCGTTGCGGCTGCCCAGCACCCGGTCGTACACCTGCATCATGTAGAGCGAAGGCGCCAACATCATCAGGTTCAAGAACCCGCTGAACACCGCCACCGTCACAAACGCCGTGCGAAGCTGGCGCAGCGCGTGCCTCAGCTCGTCAGGGGGTGCAGAAGGGGTGGAAGCCATGAAGGGGTGGGTACAGATAGAGCCGGTTCGGCCACCATCTTACGTACGCACCCTTGAGCCAAGGCGCGAAACAGCGCCTGAAAAACCGCGGTTTTCTAGTGCAGAAACTGGCGCTGACCTTCGAAACGCTGCTCGAAATGCGCGAGCCAAGGCTCGGCCAAGTAGCGGATCTGGGCATCGTTGTGAAGAATACGCTGCATGATGCGCGTTTTCTCTGCCTTGGCAGCGGCGTCGAGCTCTTCGCTGCGGGCCCGTTGGCGGAGTTGCTCGATAAGCACTGCGCAAGCACCTTCGAAGCGCATCACACCGTCCCAGTCTTCAGCCTTGGCGGCCTCCAACATTTTGGCGCTGCTGTCTTCGATGGCTTTGTAAAAGTCGATCAGCATTTGTGTCATGGCGAATCCCCCGCGCATCAGACGGGCTGCAAATATGCAGGACCTTGGCCATTGATCTGCTTCCAACCGTTCGCCACAGGCTCCATAACGCGCTGCACCTCTTCGATGACCGCGGCATCGCTGCGAATATTGGCCATCGTGAGCCGATTCACACAATAGCTATACAGATCGTGCAAGTTTTGCGCGAGTTCGCCGCCCTCTTGCAGATTTAACGGTGCCAGCAAGCCTTCTTCAAGAATGCGAATGGCGTGGTTGATGTGTTTACATTTGTTCGGAATGTCGCCATTTTGGATGGCTACGCGGGCGCTGCCCAGAGTTTGCTGCAGTGCATCAAACAGAAGCACCACCAGCTTGTGGGGATCTGCATTGTCAACACTGGTCTCAATGCCAACGCGCTTGTAGGCAGAGGCGGAGCGGGAGCTGACGGAGGTAAACATGCTGCAATTCCTTGAGGAGATGTTTTAGTTATCGGCAGTTCCCTCGGCAACTCAAGTTTTTCTCCCCCGAAAAATCAGGGTCTTTCAGCTGGTTGACTTATTCCAGGTGGTTACTTGCTGTGCCACATAGGCGTTCAAGGCGGTCAGACTCGCCATTTTGGTGTCTAGTGCGGTGTACTGCTTTTTCAGACGCTCTTCGACCAAGGTCGCCCGGTTATTGATTTTGGTTTGCTCGGTGGAGTTGTTGTCGATCGCTTTCTTCACCGCATTGGTCTTGTTGGTGACAGCTCCGGAGGCAGATAGCAGGCCATTCGCAAAATCTTTGATCCGCACCCCGAAACCATTGGTGCTGTCAGTGCCGCCGAAGTTGGTGAATAACTTTTGAACATTCTCAACATCAGAAAACGCGGCAGTTAATTTGGTGGAGTTCAAACTCAGCGCGCCGCCCAGTTGCGCGGTAATACCGACATCAGCCAACCGCGAAAACGTCGAACCCGTGTTGTTGACCGAACTGAGCAACCCGCGGAATGCCCTTTGCAATCCATTGGTAACAGAGTCGCCTTGCAGGGGGCCGGCAGTTTTGCTTGATGCATCGTAGGCCGTCGCATCGGACAAAGTTGCATTGAGGGTGTTATAGGCCGTGATGAACTCTTCAATGTTTTTCTTAATCGACCCGGTGTCTTTGGCTACGACCACCTCAACCGGCGCTGTAGTGACCTGATTGAGATTCAGCGTCAAACCACCCAGAACTTCGGTCAACGTGTTTTTAGGAGAAGTTACCGCAACGCCGTTGATGGTTGCCTCGGCGTTTTGTGCAGCTTGGTTTTGCGTCATGTTGGCGGTGGCCAGGCGCGACAAATTGCTGCCAACGCCAGCCCCCTCTGTCACGGTTACGTTGAAGGCGCCAGCTGTGCCTGTGTCAGTCGCCCGCAAAATCAGGTTCACTTTGCCCGAACCATCAGTCAAAACGCTGGCAGAGACCCCCAGACCCGATGTACTGTTGATTTTGTTGGCGATTTGCGCCAGTGTTCCCTCACCGGAGTTGATCGTGATGTCCACCGCCGCTTTGGTGCCAACCTGAATACTCAGAGTGCCTGCGCCGATTTGCTCTGTTGCAGTAGGGAGCGGGGTCGCAGTCGGGCCGGTCGGCAAGGATACCGATTGCGCCTTCGCCAGTTTTTGAACTTCGACGCTGTACGTAGCAGCTGCGGCACCCGTCGCGGCTGTAACACCAAGTGCGGCGGTATTGGACGAGGTTGCGGTCGTACCTTTCCAGTTCAAAACACTGCCGAGTTTGGTAGCTGCGCTCACCACGGACGATATCTGCGATTGAATCGTCCCCACCGCAGAGAGCTGGGTCTGCAAGTTGGTCGCTTTGGATTGCAAGGCCTTCAGCGGTTGTTTCTCCAATGCGGAAAGCTGGGAAATGATGCTGCTGACATCTAAGCCGCTGCCCAAACCCGTTGATGAAATCGCCATACCTGACCTCCAGACTGATGCCAACCACGATTATGGTGAGGCAAATCACTCTCTAAAGGCTTAAGTAATCGGCAATCACCGGCCAAACTCAAGTGCGACATCCATAAAAAAAGCGACAACCGGATGAACGGTTGTCGCTTTGGCTTCCCCACCGCGGCCCGCAGGCCACTTGGGCAAAACTTAACGCAGGAGAGCCAGCACGCCCTGGGGCAACTGGTTAGCCTGAGCCACCATCGCGGTACCGGCCTGCTGCAGGATCTGCGCACGGGAGAGGTTCGCAGTTTCTGCTGCGAAATCAGCATCCTGGATACGGGAGCGCGAAGCACTTGCGTTTTCAGAGGTGACTGCCAAGTTGGACAATGTGGACTCAAACCGGGACTGAATCGCACCGAAGGATGCACGCTGTCCGTTCACGGTGGCGAGTGCCGCATCCGTAATTTTCAGAGCCAATGTTGCGCCTTCAACGGTAGTCAGGTCAATCTTGTTGACGGCGCTCAATGACGAGGCAGCATTTGCAGTAAACAGCGCAGAGGCAGAGGTACCGATGGAGTAGCTTTTCTCAGAGTTCAGCTCTACAGAACCGACAGTTACAGCCGTACCGCCAGCCGCTGCCATGGATGCGGCAGTACCGAAGCCAGGCTGCGTAGTCAATGCATTGTCTTGGGCTGCCAAGGTAGCGACGGCAGTGACCGAGTTGTTCTCGATGTCAATGTTGTCACCCGCGGAACTGCGCAAAATAATGCCGTCCTTGGCCGCATTCAACTCTGCAGTGATACCGGTGGTACCAGACACATCGTTGAACGCGTTGACAGCACCGGCCAAGCCGTTTGCGTCACTTGCAGCCACTGTGAAAGAAATGCTCACTGCCGTGTCGGTGTTCGCACCTTTAACATCCAAGGCCACTGTGCCTGTCGTGGTCGTGAATTTCAGTTCGGAGATGTTACGTGCTGTGGCCGATACACCTGTGAGATCCGATTGGCCATTGATCGCAGCAGCAGCAGTTGCAGCAGTGTCAGTGGCTGTCAATGTCACGGTGGCACTTTTCTGACCGTTGATGACCACGGCACCGGCAATTGACGTTGCAGTCGCGGCCGCAGCAATACTAGTTGACTGGCTAATTTGTGCGCCGTATGTGTTGGTGCGGAAGTTACCTGTGGTCGTTGTGATTGTCTGGTTGGCATTAGCACCCACTTGGAACACCGAGGTGCTGGCCGTACCGTCCAACAGGTTTTTGCCGTTGAACTGTGTGGTCGTAGCAATGCGATCCAGTTCAGCAATCAGCTGATTGGCTTCTGCGTTAATCGCCTTGCGGTCGCTGGCGCTGTTAGTCGCGTTGGCAGATTGAACAGACAACTCACGCACACGCTGCAAGATGTTGCTGGAGGAAGACAAGGCACCTTCAGCGGTTTGCGCCAAGGAGATGCCGTCGTTGGCATTACGGGAGGCTTGGTTCAAGCCGCGGATCTGGGAGCTGAAGCGCTCGGAAATGGCCAAGCCAGCCGCGTCGTCCTTGGCGCTGTTGATGCGCAGGCCCGAAGACAAACGCTGCATGGAAGTGGACAAAGACATTTGCGAACCGGTGAGGTTACGCTGGGCGGTCAACGAGTTGACATTGGTATTGATGGTGGAAGCCATTTTGGTAACTCCTTAAAAAGACTCACTTAATCCGGCGGAATGCCGATCTCAACGCCAGCATTGCTGCTGACACCATGACCGGCGCACCCCAGGAGATGCCTTCCGGACGACGAGTCCGCTATGAACCCGTTGGTTTTGTTTTCGGGAGTTCTCAAAAAAACTTTAGGTGATTCCGCAACGGCCTGCGCATAACACGCTGGTTTTGGTCGGAAAAATGGATTAGCCAGGCCTTCGTCGATTAATTTCCAAAATTAAGGGTTTGCCCCTATAAAGATTCCTGGGTCCGAATGGATATGGGCACCTTTCCAGCCGCTTATCGCGTTTTTGCTCAAAACGCGAATCTCCAGAATTCATCCCATCGTTACTGATTGTCTGCAGGTACGCAGGCTTTGCAATCGGCGGCGACGCCGGTTCATTCTTTTTAGGAGTTTCGCAATGGCCTCAACCATCAACACCAATATCCAGTCGCTGACAGCACAGCGCAACTTGTCGATGACACAAGCATCGTTGACAACTTCCATGCAACGTCTGTCGTCCGGTTTGCGCATCAACAGCGCCAAAGACGACGCAGCTGGCCTGGCCATCACTGACCGCATGACCTCGCAGATTCGCGGCCTGAACCAGGCTGCTCGGAATGCCAACGACGGTATCTCTCTGGCGCAGGTTGCTGAAGGTGCGCTGAGCAGCACATCAAACAACTTGCAACGCATTCGTGAGTTGGCAGTTCAGTCCGCCAACGGCACTAACAGCGCCAGCGACCGCCTCGCGTTGCAACAAGAAGTGATGCAGCTCACCACGGAAATTTCTCGCGTGGGTAGCCAAACTGAGTTCAACGGCTTGAAATTATTGGACGGCAGTTACACGACCCAACAGTTCCAAGTGGGAGCGAATGCCAATCAAACCATTGGGGTTAGTGTCACCAGCGCGCGGGCGGTAGACATGGGAAACAACGCCGTAAGCTCCAAGACCGCTGCGCCCAGCATCGCCACAGCCGCTGCTGGCCCCAGCTTGGCCGGTACCGCCAACGGATTTCTATCTCAAACACTGACCTTGGCCGGCAATGGCACGGTTAACACCATTCCCACATCGGGCACTCTGGCCGACGGCACAAGCGCCAAAGCCGTCGCTACTGCGATTAACGCCTTCACCGCACTCAGTGGGGTGACCGCAGTTGCAACAACGAAAGCCACGATCTCTAACGTATCGCTCGGCTCCGTGCAATTCCAGCTGCAAGGAAGCAACTTGCCGCCAGACTCCGCCATTACTGTTTCTGCCACTATAAATAACGTCTCTGATCTTGCCCCGTTGGCGCAAGCCATCAACGCGCAGAGCGGCTCCACCGGCATCACAGCAGTTGCAGACAAAATCGGCAACCTAGTGCTCACCCAAGCAGAAGGCGATGACATCAAAATTCTGAATATGGGCGTTACCGGTGGCTTGACAGGTGCAACCGTGGTAGGTGAAGACACCTTGACCCCTGTGACCTTTCAGCCTGGAACAGGCGGCACCCCTGCCCCACCCACCAGCGATGTAGCTGTTGCTGTGGGCGGAAAAGTCGCCTTGAACTCTTCAACAGGCTTCACCGTAACCAGCACCGACGCCACAGGCACACTGATCGCCGGCGGCAGCCAAGGCAGTGCGCTCTCGTCCGTCGCAAAAATCGATATCAGCACGCAAGAGGGCGCCAACGCGGCATTGCTGGTGGTGGATGGCGCTTTGGCATCCATCAGTGCCAACCGCGCACAGCTGGGTGCGGTGCAAAACCGGTTCCTGACAACGATCGAGAACTTGCAAACTAACAGCGAAAACCTGTCCGCCTCACGTTCGCGTATTCAAGACGCGGACTTTGCGATGGAAACCGCCAACCTCTCGCGCACCCAGATCCTGCAACAGGCAGGCACCGCGATGGTGGCCCAGGCGAACCAGTTGCCACAGGGCGTGCTGCAGTTGTTGAAGGGCTAAGACGGGGGCACTCCCCGGCTTAGGCCGGTTCATTGAATTCCGACGTGCAAACGCGCGCTCCAGCGAGCGGGCCTGCACACGTTTCATTCGCATTCCGTGCTTTAGTTTGTAACTCGCGTGCCGATAAAGGTGCAGTGCCGCCCTGTTGTGGCGAGCCTCTCTTTGTTGTGATCTGGACCCTGTAGGCATTTTTCCTACACAGTGTTCCGGCAGCACTGACACGCGGATTAGACGAATTCCGATTTAAGTTCTTCGCCCCCCCGCACAGAATTCGCTCCATGGTGATTCAAACGAATCGCCCCCACTCAGGAGCTGAATCATGCGTAACGAACAAATCCTCGCCGAGATCCGCGAAGCCAACATGACCTACCTCATGCTGGCGCAAACTCTCATCCGTCAAGACAAAGCCGAAGCCCTGTTCCGCTTGGGCATGTCGGAAGAAGCTGCCGACATGATCGGCGCACTCTCCCCCGCCCAGATCATGCGCATTGCCTCCGGCAACATGCTGCTGTGCCGCTTCCGTGTCGATGACGACATCGTCTGGAACCTGCTGACCAACCACTCGGTGAACAAAGTGGACAACGACGCCACCACCAAGCTGCACGCCAGCATCCTGATGGCCGGCCGCTTCGCCGAAGCCGTCTGACCCCACCCAAGCCCGAACCGATTTAGTCCAGGAGCAGCACCATGGCAACCCAGAAAAGTGTTTTGAACGATTCCAAGCAAGTGGAACGCGCAGTGTCTTTGATTCAGCTGGGCGCGCGCCTGCAAGTGCTGGAGAGCGAAACCGAGTTGTCGTATGAACGCCTGCTGCGCCTGTACAAAGAAGTGGCAGGCCGCTCACCGAGCAAAGGCCAACTGCCTTTCTCGACCGAATGGTTCCTGACCTGGCAGCCCAACATCCACGCGTCTCTCTTCCAGAACACCTATGAGTACCTGACCAAGGTCAGTGCCATGGAGGACATCGACGCCATCATGGCGGCCTACCGCCTCTATACCGAGCAAATCTCCGCCTGCGGTGTGGAGCCCTTGTTGTCTATCACCCGCGCATGGCGCTTGGTGAAGTTCATTGACAACAATATGTTGTCCATGACCAAGTGCTCCAAGTGCGGCGGTCACTTTGTTTCTGAAGCCTACGAGAACTCGCGTCATTTCGAATGCGGTCTCTGCAGTCCCCCTGCCCGTGCCGGGAAAGGCGCTTCCACCGGAGGCATACTGCTCCACTAAGCTACTAATTTGATAGCAAAATATCCATACAAGAATTGGACGGAGCGTCTATTGAATACATATTTCATCCACAGGCGACTACGGACGATATGATCGTACTGGGCTCGAAAAGCCCCGCTGTTCAACCCTTGAGGCCCACGACCTCCCTGTCACAATGAAACT
>DAINNP010000022.1:0-16323 GCA_036735785.1 Rhodoferax sp.
CCAACGGCCTGTCTGCGCCGATGGTGGATCGCCTCAAGCTCACGCCCAAAGTGCTCGAAACCTGCGCCGAGGGCTGCGAGCAGCTGGCTGCCATGGCCGATGTGATCGGCGAAATCATCGGCATGAAGCAGCAGCCCAGCGGTATCCGCGTGGGCCAGATGCGGGTGCCGATCGGCGTGTTCGGCATGATTTTCGAGAGCCGCCCGAACGTGACCATCGAGGCTGCCAGCCTCTCTATCAAGAGCGGCAACGCGTGCATCTTGCGAGGCGGCTCGGAGGCGATTGACTCCAACAAAGCGCTGGCCAAGCTGGTGCAGCAGGCCCTGACCGAAGCCGGCTTGCCTGCCGATGCGGTGCAGCTCGTGCAAACCACCGACCGTGAGGCGGTGGGGCAGTTGATCGCGATGCCGCAGTTCGTGGATGTGATCATCCCCCGCGGTGGCAAGGGCCTGATTGAGCGCATCAGCCGCGATGCCAAGGTGCCTGTCATCAAGCACCTGGACGGCAATTGCCACACCTATGTGGACGACCCTTGCGACATCGCCATGGCGGTCAAGGTGGCAGACAACGCCAAAACCAACAAATACAGCCCTTGCAATGCGACTGAAGGCCTGCTGGTGGCGCGCGGTGTAGCCGCCCAGTTTTTGCCGCTGATCGGCAAAATCTATGCGGACAAGGGTGTCGAGATGCGCTGCGATGCCGAAGGGCGAGCCATTCTCGAAGGTGTTGCCGGTGCCAAAGTCACAGACGCCACCGAGCAAGACTGGTATGAAGAGTACTTGGCCCCCATCGTCAGCGTGAAGTTGGTGGACGGCGTGGACGAAGCCATTGCCCATATCAACCGGTACAGCAGCCACCACACCGACGCCATCCTGACCACCAACCACGTGCACGCCCAGCGGTTCTTGCGCGAAGTGGACTCGGCGAGCGTGATGGTGAACGCCAGCACCCGGTTTGCTGATGGCTTTGAGTACGGCTTGGGGGCAGAGATCGGTATCAGTACCGACAAATTCCACGCCCGGGGCCCGGTGGGCATCGAGGGCCTGACCTCGCTGAAATACGTGGTGCTGGGCGAGGGCGAAGTGCGCGCCTGAGCCCCATGCGTCGCTGATCTTCCGTCGCGCAGTGTGCGAATGATGACTAAACTGAAACTTACTAGCCTAACCAGTCATGTTGTAAACTGACTGGTCACAATTATTCAAAGAAAGCCACTCCATGGTTCCCCATCTCATTACCGCATTGACCGGTCCTATCAATGAACTCGAGCAGCGGATTCTGGACTCCATGCCTGCGATCGAGCGTTGGTTCCGCTTGGAGTGGATGGAGCACACGCCCCCGTTCTATACCGCCGTCGATGTGCGCAATGCGGGTTTCAAGCTCGCGCCGGTGGACACTGACTTCTTCCCCGGCGGCTGGAACAACCTGACCCCTGCCATGCTGCCCTTGGCCGTGCAGGCGGCCCAAGCGGCGATTGAAAAAATCTGCCCTGAAGCGCGCAACCTGTTGATCATTCCTGACAACAACCTGCGCAGCACCTACTACCTGATGAATCTGGCCCAGTTGGGGCGCATTTTCAACATGGCCGGCTTGAATGTGCGGATCGGTTCGATCAGCGCAGACATCAAGAAAAGCACCAAAATTGATTTGCCCGACGGCGATTCGATCACCCTGGACCCGGTCGTGCGCACCAAAGGCCGTTTGGGGGTCAAAGATTTCGACCCGTGCACCATTCTGCTGAACAACGATTTGCGCGCCGGCGTGCCGGGCATTCTCGAAGACTTGCACGAGCAGTACCTGTTGCCGCCCCTGCACGCCAGTTGGTCGACCCGCCGCAAGAGCACCCATTTCCGTTGCTACGAAGAGGTGGCCAAGCGCTTCGGCAAGTTGATCGGTGTGGACCATTGGCTGATGACGCCGATGTTCGAACCCTACGGCGTGGTGGATCTGCAAAGTGCCGAGGGGATTGCCGCTTTGGTGAGCCGCATCGAGGGCATGCTGACCAAGGTCAAGAAAAAATACAAGGAATACGGCATCAAGGAGAAGCCCTTCCTCGTGATCAAGGCGGACAACCGGACCAGCGGCAACACGATTCTTTCGGTGCGCGACACCAAAGATTTAGAGGCCAAACTCCGCAAAATGGGCGCTGGTTTGGAAGCCGGGCCCGATCCTCTGGAGCTGATTCTGCAAGAAGGGGTGCTCACCAATGAGCGCGTCAACGATGCGGTGGCCGAGCCGGTGGTCTACCTGATGGACCGTTACGTGGTGGGTGGCTTTTACCGGATGCATGCCGAACGCGGGGTCGACGAGAACCTCAGCGCCCCTGGCTCCAGCTACGTGCCATTGGCTTTCGCTGAGAGTACGCACTTACCTCAGCCCGGTGTGCGCCCCGGTGCCAGTGCACCCAACCGCTTCTACATGTACGGGGTGATCGGCCGCCTGGCCATGCTGGCAGCCAGCTACGAGCTGGAAGCCACAGACCCCGACGCAGAGCGCTACGACTGATCGCCGTCAAGCCCTCTCGGGCCCAAGATGCTCCAAGTTGCTGCAGTGCAACACGGAGCGAAAAAGCCCGAGAAACGCGTGTTTGGTACTTGCCGGCCGGTTTACAAAGCGCAAAATAGCGGTCCCTCAAGGAACGGAACCCGGCGCTTCATGCAGGCTGGGGGTTTTTGTGTCAGCATCCAAATCGTCTCTCGCGGCACTCACGCTTGGTGCCATCGGCGTTGTATACGGCGACATCGGCACCAGTGTGCTGTACGCACTCAAAGAGGTCTTCGGCTCCGGCCATGTCCCCTTCACGGAAGAGAATATCTACGGAATTCTCTCCATCTTCTTCTGGACCCTGACGGTCATCGTCTCCATCAAGTACGTGGTGCTCGTCCTGCGGGCCGACAACCATGGCGAAGGCGGGCTGGTGGCCATGTTGGCCCTGGCGTCTCAGTCGGTCAAAGACAAGCCACAGCTGCGCAGGGTATTGCTGCTGCTGGGCATCTTTGGAACCTGCTTGTTCTATGGCGACGGGGTGATCACCCCGGCCATTTCGGTGCTGTCTGCCGTGGAGGGTCTGGAGGTGATATCTCCGGGCTTCAAGCGCTTCGTGATTCCGCTCACACTGGTGATTTTGTTTTGCCTGTTTGCCGTGCAAAAGCGTGGCACAGCCGGCATTGGCAAGTTCTTCGGCCCGATCACCGTGGTCTGGTTTGTCACCATCGCTGTTCTGGGCGTGAGCCACATCATTGACCAGCCGCGGATCTTGTGGGCGATCAGCCCGCATTACGCCTTGGGCTTTATGTGGAACAACCCCGGCACCACCTTCATCATTCTGGGGGCAGTGGTTTTGTGCGTGACCGGCGGCGAGGCCTTGTATGCCGACATGGGCCATTTCGGGAAAAAGCCGATCCGCCTCGCTTGGTTTTCTATCGTGATGCCGGCGCTGACCCTGAATTACTTCGGTCAAGGCGCCTTGTTGCTGGACTACCCGGAAGCCGTCAAAAACCCGTTTTACCTGATGGCGCCCGATTGGGCCCTGGTACCCCTGGTCGGCCTTGCCACCATGGCCACCGTGATCGCATCGCAAGCCTTGATCTCGGGCGCGTTCTCGGTGACCAAACAGGTCATCCAATTGGGCTACCTGCCCCGTTTGCGGATTGACCACACCAGCGTCAAAGACACCGGCCAAATTTACATGCCGTTTGTGAATTGGGGCTTGTTCGTCGCGATTGTGCTGGCCGTGGTGATGTTCAAGTCCTCCAGCAATCTGGCGGCGGCTTACGGTATTGCGGTCTGTACCGACATGCTGATCACGACCATCCTGACCTTCTATGTCATCCGCTACAACTGGAAGTACCCGCTGTGGCTGTGTATCGGTGCAACCGGGTTCTTCTTCGTAGTTGATTTCGCCTTCTGGACGTCCAACATGCTGAAGCTGTTTGAAGGCGGCTGGTTCCCGCTGGCGATCGGCGGCGCGATCTTTACGCTGATGGTGACCTGGAAAGACGGCCGCAGACTGCTCAACGAAAAACTGCGTGCCGATTCGCTGGATCTCTCGAGTTTTCTGGAAGCCGTCTTTGTCAGCCCACCCGCACGGGTCGAGGGCACAGCCGTGTTTTTGACCGCAGACAAAGGCAGTGTGCCTAACGCCCTGCTGCACAACCTCAAGCACAACAAGGTATTGCACGCCAATAACTTGTTTGTCACGGTCAAGAGCCACGAGGTGCCGTGGATCGGCTTGGACAAGCGCTTGCAGATCGAGTCGCTTGGCCATGATTGCTGGCAAGTCATCATCAACTACGGCTTCAAAAACGACCCGGATGTGCCCAAGGCCCTGGAGCAGATGCGGGGCCGCGGCTGCGCCTTAGACGCCATGACCACCAGCTACTTCCTGTCGCGCGATACGGTGGTGCCCACCTTGGGTCAGGGCATGGCGCCGTGGCGTGAAAAGTTGTTTGCGCAGATGCACCACAACGCGAGTGGCGCTGCCGACTTCTTGAATTTGCCCAACAACTCGGTCGTAGAGCTGGGTTCCAAAATCGAAATCTAAGCGATGGAGCCCCGCCGCTCCGCTGTTGCTCAGGTCGTTGACAATCTGCCCATGCATTTTTTCAAAGACCTGAGTCTCTCGGCCTTCACGGCCGGTTTTGTGGCGGTATTGGTGGGCTTTACCAGCTCGGTGGCGATCGTGTTCCAGGCGGCGCTGGCGCTGGGCGCCACGCCGGACATGGTGGCCTCATGGATGTGGGCCTTGGGCATCGGCATGGGGTTGTGCACCTTGTTGCCCTCCCTCTGGCTCAAGAAGCCGGTGATGGTGGCCTGGAGCACGCCGGGTGCCGCGGTGCTGGCGACCGCTGCGACCGCCGGCGGATTCACCATGGCGGACGGCGTAGGCGCTTTTATCCTGTGCGCCGTCTTGATCACGGTGGCAGGCGCGACCGGTTGGTTTGAGCGGGTGATGAACAAGATTCCATTGTCGCTGGCTTCTGCATTGTTGGCCGGGGTGTTGGCGCGGTTTGGTTTGCAGGGTTTTGCCGCGGCGCAAACTGCCCTGCCTCTGGTGGGCTTGATGTTGGTGACTTACCTGGTGGGCAAGCGCTGGGCCCCACGCTATGCCGTGCCGCTCACGCTGCTGATTGCTATTGTTTTTGTAGCTGCTCGCGCTGAATTCATCAGCGCGGACATTCATTTTGGCTTCACTGTGCCGGTGTTTGTGGCGCCGGCTTTTTCGCTCGCGGCCTTCATCAGCATGTCGCTGCCGCTTTTTGTGGTGACCATGGCGTCGCAAAATCTGCCGGGGGTGGCGGCGATTCAGGCGGCGGGCTTTGCAGACCGCCGAGCACAAGGGGGCGATGCCGGTATCCCCGTGTCCAAGGTCATTACCCTCACGGGTGTGATGACGCTGGTGCTGGCTCCGTTTGGTGCATTCGCACTGAATCTCAGCGCCATTACAGCTGCCATTTGCATGGGGCCGGAGGCACATGCCCGGCCCGAACGGCGCTACACCGCTGCTGCGTCTTGCGGGGCCATTTATCTGGTGATCGGCCTATTTGGTGCCGCCATTACCGGCGTGCTCACGGCCTTTCCTAAAGAGCTGGTGGCGGCGATTGCCGGGTTGGCGTTGCTGGGCACTATCGGTGGCGCCTTGCACACGGCGGTGCAAGACGAGCGCAACCGCGAGGCGGCCCTGATTACTTTTCTGGTCACCCTGAGCGGGGTGGTAATAGCCGGCGTCGGCTCCGCCTTTTGGGGTGTGGTGGCAGGCGTGTTGGCGCTTTTGGTGCAACATACCGGTCGCGTGCCCCCAAGCAAGGCTTGACGGGCTCCGTTGCCTCCTTGGGGCAGCCCCCTTATTTTTTGCAAAGAGACAGCATGCACATTCTTTTCGTGGCCGATCCGCTGGAATCCTTCAAGATTTACAAAGACACCACCTTCTCCATGATGCGCGAGGCCCAGAAGCGCGGCCACCGCATCAGCGCCTGCGAGCCCAAAGACATCATGTGGCAGCGCGGCGGCGTGGTCACCGCCTATGTGCGGGATATCACCCTGACCGGTGAGCCCGATGTCTGGTTCACCGCAGCCCAGAGCAAGCCGGACGAACGCCCACAGGCCATCAAAGACTTCGACTGCGTGGTGATGCGCAAAGACCCGCCGTTTGATAGCGAGTTCTTTTATGCCACCCACCTCTTGGAGCAAGCCGAGCGTGAGGGTGCCAAGGTGTTCAACAAGCCGCGCGCCTTGCGGGATCACCCCGAGAAGCTGGCGATTCTGGAGTTCCCCCAGTTCATCGGACCGACGCTGGTCACACGGGATGCTGAGGATGTGCGCCGCTTCCATGCCGAGCACCGCGACATCATTTTGAAACCGCTCGACGGCATGGGCGGCATGGGGATCTTTCGTGTCAAAGACGATGGCTTGAACCTCGGCGGCATCATCGAGACCCTCAACAAAGACGGTGCCCAGACCCTGATGGTGCAGAAGTTTTTGCCCGCCATCAGTGAAGGTGACAAGCGGGTGCTGGTCATCGGCGGCAAGCCTGTACCGTTTTGCCTTGCGCGCATTCCCCAAGGGGGTGAGGTGCGCGGCAATCTGGCTGCAGGGGGCAAAGGGGTGGCCCAGCCGCTCTCCGACAGCGACCGTGCGGTGGCAGAAGCCTTGGGGCCCATCTTGGCCGCACGTGGCTTGCTTTTGGTGGGCTTGGACATCATTGGCGACAGCCTGACCGAAATCAACGTCACCAGCCCGACCTGCTTCCAGGAGATCACCGACCAAACAGGCTTCAATGTGCCGGTGATGTTTATCGACGCGCTGGAAGCGGCGGTGGCGGCTCACCCCGGCGTTTGAGCCTGTTCCTTTTTTTGAAAGGTCTGTATGTCTGAATCTACTGCGGTGGTGATGCCGGTGCCTGCTACCAACCCGGCGCCTTTGTCGCCTTTTCATCTGGCTTTTCCGGTGCACGATCTCGCGGCCGCCCGGCGGTTTTATGGCGAGACATTGGGCTGTCCCGAGGGCCGCAGTTCCCCGGATTGGATCGACTTCAATTTCTATGGGCATCAGATCGTTGCCCACCTCGCACCCGGCGAATGCGGCAGTGCGGCCCGCAGCGCGGTCGATGGCCATGGCGTGCCGGTGCGCCATTTCGGTATTGTGTTGCCCATGGCGGATTGGGAGGCCATGGCATCCCGCCTGCAAGCGCAAGGCACCGAGTTCGTGATCGAGCCCTATATCCGGTTCAAAGGCGAGCCGGGTGAACAAGCGACCATGTTCTTCTTGGACCCCTCGGGCAATGCGATCGAGGTGAAAGCGTTTTCGGACATCGGCTGCTTGTTTGCCAAATAAGTCCGCCTCAGGGACTGACAAAGTTCACAGATAGCCGGGTTCGCTGCAAAAGCGGACAATTTGCCCCTAGCGGCAGGATCGATCAGGTCACACAATGACAGGTGTAGCGCGCTGGCCAACCGGGTGCAGCGGCTCGCAATTTTTTTGGAGACCGCCCCATGACATCACGTACTCTCGCTTCCATCCTGACTGCTGCAAGCCTCTTGCTCGCTGGTGCAGCCCATGCCCAGGTGCTCGGCACCATCACGGCGTCGTCCACCAACGTCAAAGTGGGCGAGCCCGTGACGATCACGGCCAACATTGATGTGATCAATGCCAACTACTGCGGATTCGTAGTGGGCTTTGGTGATGGCACCTTCAAGGACGCCGTCAGCAACGTCAGCACTCCTGTGCCTTTGGTGATCACCCGCACGTTTGACAAGCCGGGTTCTTACCATGTCACCCTGGGCGGCAAGAATGTTCAGAATCACCCCAATTGCGGCGGCCAGGAGCGGGCTGTTGACATCGTCGTCACCGGTGTTGCCAAAGCGGCTGCGCCCGTGGCGCCGGCTGCCATGAAAGCTGCAGACGTTTGTGAAAAGCCTTGGAAGCTGTCCGGCAAACTCAACGCCAAAACCGGTACCTTCACCTGCGCGGCCAAGGCCGGGACCGCATTCCCCGCTGTGAAGCCAGTGTGTAGCGGCGACTTGAGCTATTTTGAGAACAGCAAAAAAGGCCAGTACGGCTGCAAGCCTTAAGAGCGACGCGGGTGTGGCCTCGAGGCCGTTCACCCGCAGCAGGTCGTGTGATCGTTAATTCGCAGCAGGGGCTGCCAGGGCTGCGGCTTTGGCAGCCTCTTCTGCTTGTCGCTGGGCCGCAGCCGCTGCAGCAGCGGCCGTCAGGGTGGTTTTGCACACAGCGCGCACAACCGGCCGGCCTTCGACAAAGGCCTGCAACTCACCCGACTCCATGGCCACCCAGGCCTCATTAGTCGTCAAGGGTTCGGTCACCACGATCACCTGGCGGTCTTCGGGGCCGTTGAGGTCAGACAAATCGACTGTCACATCCTCATCCTTGAGCTGTACTTCAGGGAAGGGGTGTTGCCGCGAAACATAACAAAGTTTGGTGCTGGCATGGGCCCACAGCGCCTGACCGTTGCTGAGCAAAAAGTTGAATGTCCCGTGGCGCGCGATTTGGGGCACCAACTCCGACAGGGTGTTGGTCAACTCTTCGACCGAGGGCACCGTGACATGCGATTTGTTGAGCTCTTGGAGCAGCCAACAGAATGCCAATTCGCTGTCGGTGCTGCCGACCGGCTTGAAGCTGCCGTGCAAGGGCGGTTGGAATTCTTTCAGGTCGCCATTGTGGGCAAACACCCAGTAGCGGCCCCAGAGTTCCCGGGTGAAGGGGTGGCAGTTCTCGAGGGTCACCGCACCGACGGTGGCTTTGCGCACATGCGCCACCACGTTGTGGCTTTTGATCGGGTAGGACTTGAGCATCTTCGCAATCGGCGAGGTTGCTGCACTCTCCTTGTCCACAAAGTGCCGGGCTGCTTTGCCGGGCAGATTGCCTTCGCTTTCAAAGAAAGCGATACCCCAGCCATCGGAATGGTGGTCTGTGCAGCCGCCCCGTTGCGAAAACCCGGTGAAGCTCAGGGTCAGGCTGGCCGGCAAGCGGCTGTTCATTCCTAGCAATTGACACATGGAAACAGTTTACTCCGCAGGATGGGGTTCACGTGCGTGGTTCTGACCACAGTTTGCCGCCGGTCGACCAGTTTTCGCGCTTCACCTCGGTGATGATGATGTCCACCGCCTCCGGCGAGCAACCCAGCGTTTCCGCGGTGACCCGCGTCACTTCTTCCACCAGCTTTTTCTTTTGCTCGGGGGAGCGGCCTTCAAACATTTCAACGTGGTAGGTGGGCATGGTGTTCTTTCAAAGGGGATAAGGCGCGCAGATTAGACTGCGGGGTTGTTATTTTCCTCCGACTCGTCCTTTGCAATTTTTGTTCCCTCCTTCCAGGCATTGGATCGCCCATCGGGTGTTGTGGCTGGTTTTTTTGCTGCACGCCGTGTGGGGCGCGGTGCTGGGCCTGTCGGTCGATGAGGCGCATTACCTGTTGTATGCCGCCCATCCGGCGCTCAGTTACTTCGACCATCCGCCCCTGGTGGGCTGGGTGCAAATGCCTTTGGTGGTGTTGAATGCCCCCGTTGCGGTGTTGCGCCTGGTGCCCGGCCTGTGCTGGCTGTTAACCGTCTGGGGTGTACACCGGCTGACTTTGCGGATGTGGGCAGGACATGCCAAGGCGGACCAAGCGGCCTTGGCTGCAGTCGCTGCGTTGGCGCTGGCGCCCTTGTTGCATGTGCTGGGTATTGGCTTGCTGCCCGACACCCTGCTGATGCTGCTGACAGTGGCCCTGATGCACCAGACCTGGACCCTGATGCAGCCCGGTGCCATGCACCGCACCGTACCGTGGTGGGTGATGGGTGGTTTGCTAGGGCTGGCAGGTCTGGCCAAATACACGGCGGTTTTCACGGCGGTGGCCATTGCGCTGTGTCTTGTGCGAGCCCATGGCTGGCGGCTGTTTCGTGTGCCGGCCTTGTGGGGCGGCATGGCCCTCGCGGCCCTGCTGATCAGCCCGGTCTTGGTGTGGAACGCCCAGAACGACTGGATATCGTTTGCCTACCAGCTGGCGCATGGCAAAGGCAGCGTGTGGCAGGCCGTGCATGTGCTGCGCTTTTTGCTCACCCAAGTGGTGGTGTTTGGGCCTTTGTGGTGGTGGGCCGTGGTCGGGTGGCGCAGCGCGCCTGCGGCCATGCAGAGCTTGGTAGGGCTGTTCGCTGTTCCCTTTGTGATCTTTGCCTACATGGCAGGCGGTGGCACTGCGCTGCCGCATTGGACAGCGCCTGCCTGGGTCGCGCTGGCCCCGTTCGCAGGTATGGGGCTGGCACTGGCTTGGCAAGGGCGCATGCGCGCGGTGCTGAAAGGTCTGGGCGTGCTGCAGGCGGCGGTCTGCCTGGCCTTGCTGGGCTTGATGGGCAGTGCCGGGTGGCCGCTGGTGCCCCGGAGTGACGCCGCGGTGGCGCCCCAACCCAATCCCTTTGCCGACCTGCATGGCTGGGACGCGGCCGGCGCCCGCGCCAGCGCATTGGCGACCCAACACGGGCTCTCGCGGGTGGCGGTGCAAAACTGGACACTGGCGAGCCGCCTGGGTTGGTACGCGCGGCCACTGCCCGTGTTTGTGCTGGAGGAGGGCGATTCGCAATTCCAGCTGTGGTCCGGCCCGCTGCCCGCAGGCGAAGGTGCGTTGCTGGTGGACTGGTCGCATATGGCCTACGACCCGCCGGTGGGAGCGCATGGATTTGCCACTTGCCAATTGCTCGAAAGCCTGCCGGTGCAGCACATCGGCATGCCATTGGCCCGCTTCCGTTTTTACGATTGCCGCGGCTGGGCAGGCGCCACACCGCAGCCGCGCCTTACACTCGCGCCCATTTCCCGGAACTGAACGCCATGTTGTCCACCCCCACAAGCCCTCACGCTCTGGCCAGCCCGGTTGCCCCCCGCAGCTGGTGGTGGCCTTTGGTCACTTTTGTACTTGGCACGCCCTTGTGGTTGCAGACCTGGGAGCCCGCCCTGTTTGTGGCGATCAACCAGTGGTGTGCGCCCCTAGCGGCAGAGTTCTGGACCGGGCTCTCTTTGTTGGGCAATGGCTGGGGTTTGCTGGCGGTCACCGCACCTTTGTTGGTGCTGGCCCCGCGCTTGATGTTGGCCTGGCTGTGCGCCGCGCCATTTGCGGTCTTGTTTGCCCGCACCGGCAAGTTCCTGATTGAGAGCCCGCGCCCGGCCGCAGTGGTTGACAACGCGCAGATGCGGGTGGTCGGCGAGTTGCTGCACAACGTGTCCATGCCCTCCGGGCACACGCTCACCGCTTTCGCGGTGGCCTCTGGCATTTACTACGCACTGACCCCGGTGCAGCGCCGGCAGTTCGGCTGGGTGCTGATGGTGCTGGCGGCCGGCGCAGGTTTGTCGCGCATTGCGGTGGGTGCCCATTGGCCCGGGGATGTGGTCGTGGGGACCAGCTTGGGCCTGTTGTCCGGTTTGTTGGGGCACCAGGTGTGGATACGCCTGTCCGAGCGGCAGTTCGCGCCCCATGCCAAGGGCATGCAGGTGGCCGCTGTCTTGGTGGCGCTCTCGGTCTACCACCTGGTGACGGAAGAGTTGGATTTCGCTGAAAACCACGTGCACCAACAGGTGCTGACGGTGGTGGCCGTGCTCAGCTTGTTCGGGTATTTGCGATCGGTGTGGCGGACAGTGTTTCAAGCCAAATAGCCTTCTAGCGCCCTAATTGATTGCGCTGGTAGCTATTAATTTAATAGCATTCTGAGGCCTAGAATGCCCTGTGAGCTTGCGGGGATAAGTTTGTCTCTGCCATCATCCACACACCTTTAGGGGAGTAGCATTCCCGGCGCGCAGGTGCCGGGGTTGCATGTTTCGTCAGTACGTCGCGGGTGGTTTCATTGCCCCGGCCGGAACATGCAGAGGCGCCACATGGCGCTCTCCCGCAAGACCTACAGGGAATGTTTCAACCATTTCGAGGTCTTGCATATGCAAACAATCGCACCGCTGTGGCTATGGGCCACGTTCATCGGCATCGTACTGGTGTCACTCTTCGTCGACTTCGTTGTGCTCAAAAAGCAGGGCGCCCATGACATCGGCGTCAAAGAGGCGCTTAACTGGTCCCTGATCTGGATTGCCTTGAGCTTCTTGTTCAACGGCTTGTTCTGGTGGGCGGTCAAAGACACCACCGGCTCGACCGAGATCGCGAATACCAAGTCGCTGGAGTTCCTGACCGGCTACCTCATCGAGAAATCGCTGGCGGTGGACAACATCTTTGTGTTCCTGCTGATCTTCACCTACTTCGCGGTGCCCACGCACTACCAGAAGCGGGTGCTGATGATCGGCATCATCGGTGCCATCGTGTTGCGCACCATCATGATTCTGGTGGGCGGCTGGTTGTTGGCTGAGTTCCACTGGATCTTGTATGTGTTCGGCGCTTTCCTGATCCTCACCGGCGTGAAGATGTGGTGGGCTGCAGGCCAGGAACCTAGCCTGGATGACAACCCCGCACTGAAGCTGCTGCGCAAGATCCTGCCCGTGAGCAAGAACTACGACGGCGAAAAATTCTGGACCGTAGAAAACGGCAAGAAGATCGCAACGCCTTTGTTCATGGTGATCTGCTTGGTGGCCCTGACCGACGTGATTTTTGCGGTGGACTCGATTCCTGCGATCTTCGCAATCACCAGCGACCCCTTCATTGTCTTGACCAGCAACGTGTTTGCGATTCTGGGTCTGCGTGCGATGTACTTCCTGCTGGCAGCTGTCGCTAACAAGTTCCACCTGTTGAACTACGGCTTGGCTGTGATCCTGGTGTTCATTGGTACCAAGATGTGCTTGATCGATATCTACAAGATCCCGGTGGGCGTGTCCTTGGGCGTGGTGATCGGTATCCTGGCTGCCACCATGTGGTTGAGCGTGCGCACCAGCAAGAACGAAGACCACGCATGAGCGTTCACCACACGCAGGCCGAACGGCTGCGGGCTGCAGCCACCGCGCTGCAGGACCAGCCGCTGAGCCTGCAGCAACTGTTCCGGCTGCATGGCCGGGCAGGGCCGGGGGCCTTGCTGGTGGTGCTCGCAGTCCCCTGCCTCTTGCCCGTGCCCGGCGCGGGCATGTTGCTTTCCATGGGGATGGTGATGGTGGCTTGGATGATCTGGCGCTATTACCCGCGCCTGGTCATGCCGCGCAAAGTGGGGCGCTTTCAGTTGTCGCCGTCCATGGCGCGCCGTGCGCTCAATACCTTGGCGTGGCTCTATGAAAAAGCTTCCCGGGTCATGCGGACCCGGCAGCGTTGGTGGCTGCAGCCCGGCCACCGCGTCTGGCTTGCGCCCTTTGTGGCAGCCATGGCGCTGATCATTTTTTTGCCGATTCCGTTCGGCAATGTCGTGCCGGCAGCGGCCCTGTTGCTTATCGGCTTGGGGCTGGTGTTTGAAGACGGCTTGGCCATGCTCTCAGGTGTCGTTCTGGGCGTGGTTTCGTTGGCAGTCCTGGCCGCTCTGGCCGGAGGGGCTGCCCACTGGGCGCCTGAGCTTTGGGCCGCCTGGCCTCTGCGCCCGCAGTAAAACGCTGCGAAATTTCAATGCCCTGCCAGCCGCAGCGCCAAAGCGCTGAGGGCCTGGTAGGCGTCGCCACTAGGCGTATCCCATGCTTTCACCACCGCGGCCTGCCGCTCAATGGCGGCCACATCGCCACGCGCAGCAGGGCCTGTGAGCGCACCGGCCGGACCAAGCCGGGTGATGTTGTCCACCGCATTGCGCAACAAGGTCGCACGCAGGTGCGGCAGCAAGTGGGCGGGTACACCGGTGCGGGTCCAAGCAGCTTCTGCGACCGACTGGATAACCGGCAGAAAGTTGGTCGCAAACACTGCCGCGGCGTGATAGAGCACTTTGTCCGCGCTGGCCACACCAAAGGTCTGCGCGCCAATCGCATCGAATGCCACGCGCAAAGTTTCACAAGCGGAGGTGTCGCCTTCCAGCGCACACGCCGTGCCCGCGAACTGCTGCACCGCCACCCCGACATCTGCAAAACTCAGAATGCAGTGCGCACTGGCCGTGCGCCAACCCGCGTCGGCCAAGGGCTGCAAGCTGCCGGCATTCTGGGCGCCGCTGCAATGAAAGACGATGGGGGCAGCGGTTCCGGATGGTTGCGTTGCGGCGAGCGCGCTGGCGACTTCGGCGATCCGCGCATCCTGCGCAGCCACCATCCACACATCGGCCCGGCGCATGGCCTGCAAGGTGGCTACCGCCGTGCCCGCGCCCATGGCGGAGCACGCGGCTTGTGCACTCGCCAAGCTGCTGGTCAACACATCTTGAATCTCGAACACGCCATGCCGTGCCCACAAGGTGGCCAATGTGCGGCCCACACGGCCGGCACCTATCAGGTTCAGGGTTGTCACGCGCGCTTCACTCCGGGAACGGTGGGCGCCGCTACCATGGCGCCATGAAAAAAATTCTGGTTACAGGCGGCACCGGGGCCGTCGGCAAATACATTGTGGACGATCTGGTGCAGCACGGGTACACCGTGGGGGTGCTCGATCTGGCCGCCCCTGCTCGCAATGACGTGGCGCACCATGCCGTTGACGTATTGCAGCTCGATGCGGTGCTGCAAGCCATGGCCGGTTATGACGCGGTCATGCATGTGGCGGGCATTCCGCACCCGCTCAATGACCCGGCCAAGCGGGTGTTTGATGTGAATGTGAACGGCACCTTCAATGTGCTCGAAGCCGCTGCCCAGCATGGCATTGCCAAAGTGGTGTTCACCTCCAGCGAATCGACCATGGGGTTTGCCTTTGCGGCGCACCGGCTGGCGCCCCTGTACATCCCAGTGGACGAAGCCCATCCAGCCCGTCCGCAGGACCCCTACGGCCTGAGCAAAGTGGTGAGCGAGCAGATCTGCAAAACCTATTCCGACCGCTTTGGGCTGCGCACCGTGTGCCTGCGCATGCCCTGGGTCTGGCTGCCGGACGATGCCCAGCGCCCGTTTTATCGCTCGTTGGTAGCGGAGTATCCCCAGTGGTACAAAAACTTGTGGACCTTTGTGGATGCCCGCGATGTGGCTACTGCGCACCGCCTGGCGCTCGAAGTCGAGCTGGAGCAGCAGCACGAAGCCTTTTTCATCACCGGCCCGCATAACTGGACCGGCCGCGATGGCCGCGCCTTGATGGCCGAGTTCTGGCCCGAGGTGACGCAGTTCGCGGCTGACTTTACCGGCGCCGAGCCCTTGATTTCTCATGCCAAGGCCGCCCGCCTGCTGGGCTATGCGCCACGGTATGGCGTGACCGACGTGCTTGCTTAGTTAGCGCCGGCCGGCACAGTCGGGGCAGCGGCGGCAGGTGCTGGTGCCGCTTGATGCAACTGGTGCCGGCGAAACGGTTGGACCTTGCCCGAGAGCCAGAGCGCAATCCGGACCTCCATCGCATGGGTTGGCAGGTAGGTTGCGGTGCCGGTGTTCAGGGCCAGCACTAGCAGGCAGGGCGCCCACCGGGAAGCCGGGTGCCGCAACGGCACCTCCCCCAAACGCCGCACCACCGGCACACTGACCGCCAGCCCGAGCAGCCAGGCGGCTACGACCTCACTCACACTGTGCGCGCCGACCACGACCCGCGAAACGCCCACCAGCAAGGCCAGCGCGGCACCCAGCGGAGCGCCGAGATCGCGCCCCCACCGGCCGGGCAAACCCCGTAGCAACAAGGGCAATATGGCCGCGGCCAGCAGGCCATGGCCGCTCACGCCGGTGAAGTCGATCGCGGCGATGCCGATGCCCCAGCCATAAAACAGGCATTTGCTGGTCACGGTGAGTGCCACCGCAGCCGTCATCGCCACCACATAGTGGCGGGCAGCGGCTTGTGCGCCACTGCGCCACAGCCCGAATGCCACCAACACAAACGCCGGCAACAGCAGGCTGGACGAGCCGAAATGGGTCACGGTCCACCAGACCGGCGCAATCGGGGTGTTGCTCAAGGCCTCGCTCATACGATCAGGGGGTTGTCGCTCATGGCCTCGATCTGGTCCTCCAGCATCTGGATCTGGCCTTTCCAGTAATCGCTGCTGCCAAACCACGGGAAGTTCACCGGAAAAATCGGGTCGCTCCAGCGCCGCGCCAGCCAGGCGCTGTAGTGAATCAGGCGCAGCGTGCGCAGGGGCTCGATCAGGGCCAGCTCCATGCGATCGAACTCGCGGAATTGCTCGTAGCCATCCACCAGCATGCCGAGCTGCCGGGTTTGCTGCTGCCGGTCGCCGCTGAGCAGCATCCACAAATCTTGCACTGCCGGGCCGGTGCGCGCGTCGTCCAAGTCCACAAAATGCGGGCCGGGACCGGCGCTGGCTGCGGCATCGGTCGGCGTCCAGAGAATGTTGCCGGGGTGGCAGTCGCCATGCAGGCGCAGCTGGCGTATACCGCTGG